>CAZDAY010000142.1:0-4789 GCA_964503435.1 uncultured Treponema sp. | reverse complement strand
TTAAGTAAGTTTGTAAATTCCTTTTTTTATATAAAAATTTTTGATTTATAAGGCATCTTTATTTTTAATAAGGATGTCTTTTTTTTGTGCGTGTGTGCAGGGCATCTTCTGTTTGGCAGAAAAACTAAAAAACTAACGCTCGTAACTTGATTCTATGTTTAAAAGTTTCCGGTATTTTGCAACTGTTCTGCGTGCAATCTTAATTCCGCGTTCTGCAAGAATGTCGCTTAAATTTTGGTCACTTAAGTTTTTTTTGTCGTTTTGATGTTCACTTAAAATTTTTTTGATTTGGAAAAGAACGTTGTCGCGACTGACTGAATCCGAACTTTGCAAAACATTTTCGCTTGTGCCGGCATTTCTGGCTTTTTCCTGAACTTCACTTTGAGTAAGGCTGGTTGTTCTGGAAATGGCATTTGAAAAGAAATATTTTATTTCAAAAAGTCCCCACTCGCAATTTAAATATTTGCTGTTTGCCATGCGGCTGATTGTGGTTTCGTGAACATTTAATTTTTTCGCAAGATCCGCTTGTTTTAATGGTTTCAAATTTCCTGGTCCTTTGAGAAAAAATTCTGATTGAAGTTTTACAATTTGCTCGGTTGCTAAAAGAATTGTATTTTGCCGAAAATTCAATGAATCAATAAATTCTTTTGCTTCGTTTATTTTTTTTTCGATTTTACTTTTGTCTTGCTGTGGAAAGTTTTTATCTTTTAAAAGATGCTCGAATTCTGGATTTATTTGCGGTTCAACTTCTTCATCTTTTGCAGTGTGAATTTTATAAACTGCATGTTCTGTGCAAACAATCCCCCTAGAAAAATCATCCTTTGTTTCTTCTGGAAAAGCATTGTCCAGTTTTTCTACATAAACGTCCGGCGAAACATAATGCGTGGCTTTTGTTGTAAAATTTCTGGCTGGATAAGGTTCTAAAGTTTGTATAAATTTGATTGCTTTTTCAATTTCATTTTCTGTTAAAATTAAATTTGGATATTTTTGAGTAAATTCTGTGTCGCCAAAAAGTTTTTCGCGCTGACTTTTATAATCAATTATTTTTCTTAAAATTTTTTCTGGTTTTGTTGTGTCTAAAAAATCTTTGTAATGTCCGTCTAGTAAAAAAAGTGCAAGTTCGGGGCAATTTTCTTTTTGTTTAGCCTGGATATAAAGACTTTCAAATGTATTTGCACAGCAACAGCCGCAAGGGTCAAGACTTTGTATAATTTTTATTACTTTTTCAAGCATTTCCGGTGTTTCCTGCAAATCGTTTTTGTTGAGCAAAGAATCTGGCGCAAGTATATAAAATCCTTCATCATTTAAATTGTAAATTAAACTCTGTCCAAGTTTTTGTTCGCTGGGATTTAATTTCAGCACATTGAATTGTTCTAAAAGATGCTCTATCAAAGATTTTCGCTCGTCCGGAGTTGATTCAATGACTGCCAGAAAAGTGTCGCTGGCAAGTTGTCCGCTGGCAGAAATATTTGTTGAAGTTTTTGATGAACCGGCAATATTGTCCTTTTTTATTATAAGCGCCGGATTTTCTTGTGCAACTTTGTAAATTTCTTCTCGCAAAGATTCCGCGCTGTAAGAAAGAAGATTTATTGATTGAAGTTGTTTTTGCGTTAAAACCTGAACCTGTGCCTGTTTTTGTTTTTGCTGAAAACTAAAATCTGCCATATTTTTACTATAGCACATTTATTTTTTTTAAAATATACTTTTTTTTATGATGAAAAATTTTGAACAGTTTGGAATAGAAATTCCTAAAATCCTTTTGCCGAAAAATAAAGATTTGAAAACATGGAGCGTTGTTGCCTGCGATCAATACACGCAAGACGAAAATTACTGGGCTAAAGTTGCTTTAAATGTTGGAGACAAAGAGTCCACTTTGAATTTGATTTTGCCAGAAGTTTATCTTGGACGAAATGACACTTCTTTGCGAATTCAAAAAATCCACAAAACTATGAATGATTATCTGGAAAAAAATATTTTTGATGAAGAAGAAAGTGAATTTATTTATCTTGAGCGAAAAACTTCTTACGGCAGAACGCGAAAAGGTTTAGTTGTTGCTATTGATTTGGATTCTTACGAATGGAAACCTTTTAATAAAGCGAAAATCCGTGCAACTGAAGCGACTATTGTTTCCCGAATTCCGCCGCGCAAGGAAATTAGAAAAGGTGCCGCTTTGGAAAGTCCGCACATTATGCTACTTGTTGATGACAAAAATAAAAATCTTGTTGAAGAAACTGGAAATCTGGTTAAAAAAAATCCTCCGCTTTACGATGGCGATTTAATGGAAAATTCAGGGCACATTACGGGCTGGGCTGTAAAATCACAGGAAGCATTTGATTGCGTTTACAATGCACTTTCTGCTCTAAAAGAAAAAAATTCTGATTCTGACGGAAATTCTTTTATGTTTGCGGTTGGTGATGGAAATCATTCTTTGGCGACTGCAAAAACTGTTTGGGAAGAATACAAGGCTGAGCAGTTAAAATCTGGTGCTACGGAAAGTGAACTTGCAAACAGTCGCATTCGATACGCGCTTGTTGAAATTGTAAATATTTATGATGAAGGATTGACTTTTGAGCCGATTCACCGTGTTGTTTTTAATTGTAATGTTCAAAAATTGATTTTGCGTTTGGCTGAAAAATTGAATGGAAAAATTGTTGATTTTTCTTGCGAAACTGAACTTGAAAATACTGTGAAAAATTCTAAGGCGGATTTTGGATTTGTTTATTCAGAAGATGGAAAAATTTTTTACAAGGGAATTCAAACGCAAATTAAGGAACTGGCGGTTTCAAAATTTCAGCCGGAGTTAGATAAATTTATTGATGAAGAAAATTCTGCTTCTTCGGGCGAAAGTGCTGGCGGTTTTGGCATTTCTAGTACTTCGGGCGAAAGTTCAGAAAATTCTTGCAGGCAGAAAATTGAAATTGATTATATTCACGGTGCGGACGAAGTTTTTAGGCTTGGCAAAGTTGATGGAAATCTTGCAATTATGTTGCCGCCGGTTGCAAAAGAATCTTTTTTTGAAACAATAAATTCTTGTGGTTCATTACCGCGCAAAAGTTTTAGCATGGGAGAAGCCAGCGAAAAAAGATTTTATCTGGAATGTAGAAAGTTGTTTTAGTTTTTTTATTTGGAGCACGTCCAATGTGCTAACCGCCCTTTCGCCCTTCGCTGTTCGCTCATTTCGCACAAAAAAAATCGAGTGTCAGTCCATAAAAAAACAGTCATTGTCGGGCTTTACCCGACAATCGGTTACTAACAAAGCAATATCTTTGTGCGAAACTAAAGGGGCTACACGGCGGGCTAGGTTTGCTGCGAGTTCAACACGAATTTACTACGCAAACATCGCATAGTTTGACCAATAATCTAAAACATCAGCACAAAATCAAATTGTGTGAGAAATGACTCCACCGCCAATAATAACGCCATCTTTGTAAAGAACCGCCGACTGACCTGGCGCAACCGCACGCTGTTCTTCTTTAAATGTAATTTTCCAGGCACAACCTTTGTATTGCGAAGAATCATCTGGAATATATTTTTCAACACGACATTCAACAGGTTTTGAAGCCAGCCGAATTTTCACCAAAGCATCAATCGGCTCCTTAGGTTCAACATTTGCCGGCCATACAAATTCATCAGCAATAAGCCCCTTAGAATTCAAAGCATCGTTTGGTGCTAACACAATCAAATTATTTTTCGCATCAATCGCCTGAACGTAAGCCGGATAACTCAAAGCAACCCCAAGACCTCGCCGCTGACCAATCGTATAATGCTCAATGCCCTTATGCTTGCCCAAAATTTTCCCGTCAAGATCAATAATGTCGCCGGGTACAGAAGGTTTATCCGAAAACAGCAAGTCAAAATATTCCTCGCCAATAAAATCCTGACTTTCTTCACGCTCTGCTGCCTTAAGCCCAAATTCTTTTGCAAGTTTAAAAACTTCTTTTTTACTCATATTCGCAAGCGGAAAGCGAACCTTTTCCAAAATCTCCGACGGAATTCTGTACAAAAAATAAGTTTGATCCTTTGAGGAATCAACTGCGGTACAAATCATGCAAGGCTTTTCCTGACTGCCAAAAATTCCCTGAGCCGGCCGAACAATTTTTGCGTAATGCCCAGTGCAAAAATAATCATATTGAATGTTAAGTTTTTGAATTCCCAGTTGCAAAGCGCCAAATTTTATGTAGCGATTGCATCTTATGCAGGGATTTGGCGTACGGCCATTTCTATATTCAGCCTTAAAATATTCAAGAACCTCTTTGTGATATTCTTCCTTTACGTCAATCACGTGATATTCAATATCATTTTCCTTACAAAATTTTTTACATTCTTCAATATCTTCAAGTTCATTCGGTCCGTAGCAAGAATCGTGCAATGGCTTATTAGTTTTAAGTTGCGGCAAAGTTCCGTCCCAAAGCGCCATTGTAGCGCCAATCACATTACATCCGCGTTTTTTTAAAAGCAGGGCAGTAAGAGTTGAATCAACTCCGCCAGAAAGACCTACAACAACTGTGTCCCCAGCCTTAGGCAAATCTTGTTCAATGTATTCCATATTTTTAATTTTTCCTATAAAAAAAATAATAAAACTTTAGTTTGAAAAATATACCACAAGAAAAAATTATTTAGAAGAGCAAGTTTTTTGATTTTTTGGAGCACACATTTCTGTTCGCTGTTTGTTTTTTGTGCTAAGTTCCAGAGCTAAAACAAACTGTCATTGTCGAAACATGACCCGATAATCTAAAAATTCAATTAAATTTATCTGGCTTTATCACAAATGCAATTTTCTTGACGGCAT
>CAZDAY010000141.1:0-4803 GCA_964503435.1 uncultured Treponema sp. | reverse complement strand
GTATGTTTTGCATTTTTACTTTTGTTCATTAAATTTTCAATAAATCCATTTTTACATATAATTTATTTTGTTGTGCTTCTGTTATAAGAAACGACAAGGGGAATCAAAAAATGGATTTTAAAATTACTAACGCTTATTGTAAACGTGTTTGGGATGACATTTCTGTTCGTTATGCAGATCAAGGTCACTTTCTTCAAGCAGCAGGTCTTGTTCTTGAAACAATTTGTCCTGTTGTAGATGCAATGCCAGGTTTGGAAGAAAATGCAGTTTTGGAACGCTTTGTTGAGCCAGAACGAATTATTATGTTCCGAGTTCCATGGACAGATGACAAAGGAAAACCACACGTAAATCGTGGATATCGTGTTCAGTTTAACAGTGCTATTGGACCTTACAAAGGAGGTCTTCGTTTTTCTCCAGAAGTTGGTCTTGATGTTTTAAAATTCTTAGGATTTGAACAGGTTCTTAAAAATTCTCTTACAACTCTTCCAATGGGCGGTGGAAAAGGCGGTTCAGATTTTGATGCTCACGGAAAAAGTGACGCTGAAGTTATGAGATTCTGCCAATCATTTATTACAGAACTTTATCGACATATTGGTGCAGACACAGACGTTCCAGCCGGAGACAAAGGTGTTGGCGGACGTGAAGTTGCTTATATGTTTGGTCAATACAAAAGAATTACAAATCAATACACTGGAGTTCTTACAGGCAAAGGTTTAAGTTTTGGCGGTTCTTTGGCTCGTACAGAAGCAACTGGTTATGGACTTATTTACTTTGTTGACAATATGCTTGCAAAAAAGAATGACAGTTTCAACGGAAAAACAATTCTTATTTCTGGAGATGGAAACGTTGCAGAATACGCTTGTGAAAAAGCAACACAACTCGGAGCAAAAGTTATTACACTTTCAGATTCTACTGGCTACATTCTTGATGAAGACGGAATTGATGCAGAAAAACTCGCATTTGTAAAAGAATTCCGTGCTGAACATAAAAAAATCGATGAATACGTAAAAAAATATCCAAAAGCAAAATTCTTTAAGGGCGAAAAACCTTGGAATGTTAAAGCAGACATTGCACTTCCTTGTGCTACACAAGATGAAATTTATCTTGAAGACGCAAAAGCACTTGTTGCTAACGGAATAAAACTTGTTGCAGAAGGTGCTAATATGCCAACTCGTGCCGAAGCAATTAAATACTTCCAGGATAACAATGTATTGTTTGCTCCGGGAAAAGCTTCAAACGCTGGCGGTGTTGCAGTAAGTGGTCTTGAAATGAGCCAAAACTCAGAACGTCTTTCATGGTCTTTTGAAGAAGTTGACACTAAACTCAAAGACATTATGAAAAACATTCACGACAACGCTTATGAAACCGCTAAAAAATATGCAACAGAAGGCGATTATGTTGCCGGAGCAAATATGGCAGGATTTGTAAAAGTAGCACAAGCAATGATTGCTCAAGGTTTAGTATAATTTATAATCTAAAACCAAAGACTTAATCTAAAATAAAAAAACCGTTTGTTATTTCACTTAACAAGCGGTTTTTTTTATACCATTCTAATGATTTTGCGTTTAAATATTTTTATTCAACAACAGAAAACTTAATAGCCTTACCATGCCCCAATCCCATTGCTACATAAGTCAACTCCGTTATGTTTAAATGTTGCTCTTATATTTGCTTTTTCTTGTTCATCAGAAAAAACATATAATTCAACAAATTTTTTATACCATTCATGTTGTTTGAACGGAAAATTCATTCATACAAGAAAAAAACATAAAATTTGTAACTCTTTGTTTTATTGTAAGTTAGAAAAATCTAAAAGTCAAATTTTAAAGTCTTAAACTTTTTTGCTTACATTGTAAAAAGGAGTCTTAAAAAAACGTCATAATATATAAGGTTTCAAATTTTTTATTTTACTTTCCGGTTTTATCTTTTTTTGACCTTAAATCATAAAGATAGCGCTTAATTTTTTGACTTGCTGTTTTTTCAAAATCATCAACTTTTTGAACACGCGCTATATGAGAACTTTTATTTACCCTACTGTTAACAAAAAACTGAATTTCACCAAGAATTTGTTCCCTCTGATATTGAACATCACGAATAAAATCTTCTGTTTTTTCTTTCAAATTTGGAAATTTAAGATGTGTGCGTTTTTCTGCTTCGGCTTCAACCTTATCTTCATCAAATTTTACTAAGGCAACCAAACCCTTATCATCTTCAACAATTAAAGATTCTGAAACAAGATTGTGCTGATTTAAAACAAATTCAATATCTTCCGGATAAATATTTTCACCACTCGGCCCAAGAATCATATTTTTGCTACGACCTTTCAAACTTAAATACAAAGTTCCATGTTCTTCAGAAAACAAACCTAAATCACCCGTTTTAAAATAACCTTCGCCACATTCATCATCTTTTGTAGTAAAAACTGATTTTGTTAAATTCGGCTCTTTATAATAAGCTTTCATAAGTCCTGGACTTTTTACAACAATTTCTCCAATTCCTTCAGCATTTTTGTGGATTAAACGCAAATCAACTTCTGGAATAACAGGACCAATAGTTCCCGGAACTGTAGATTTCACGCCACTTCCTGCAAGCAACGGAGCAGTTTCCGTAAGTCCATATCCTATTGCATAAGGAAATTTTGCATCTTTCATAAAACGCTCTATTTGCGGATCGATTTTTGCACCACCAATTCCAAAAAATACAATGTGTCCACCAAAAGCTTTTTTTATACTTCTTCCAACAATTCTATTTAAAATTTTATGAACTAACGGTAGTTTGTATAAAAATTTAGTAAATTTATTTTTTTCAAAAACCGGCAAAACCTTATTTTTGTAAATCTTTTCCATAATCAGAGGAACAGAAAGAACTATTGTTGGCTTAACCTTAGAAAATCCTTGCATTAAAAAACTAACGACCGGTGGTTTGCCTAAATAATAAACACAACTGCCATTAAGCATTTGCATTGTAAAGCCAATCGTAAATTCATAAACGTGCGACAAAGGCAAAAAAGAAAGGCAGCGATCCATTTTGTTTACACGATGACACCACTGACAAGTTATTGCGTTCCAAATTAGATTTTTATGGCTAAGTTCAACGCCTTTAGAACGACCGGTCGTTCCAGAAGTGTAAATAATAGACGCAGTATCTTCTTCATCAATTTCAATTTCTGGTAGTTCTTTTACATCTTTTACAAAATTTCCCTTGATAATGCTAAAATCTTCCAAATTAACAATAACAGGTGGAAGTTTTTTTTCAAGAGATTTTATTTTTTCATAAAGCTTACTTTCTACAATAATTGCATCAACACCACAATGATTTATAATCGATTCAATTTCTATTTCAGAAAAATCTGGAAGTAGCGGAACTGCAATCATTCCAATGTTCACAATAGCAAAATATGAAATTCCCCATTCGGGTCTGCCAGTTCCAAAAATTGCAATTTTACTTTTTTCCTGTAAACCAAAAGACAAAAGCATTTTTGAAATTTCTTCACTTTTTTGTTTAATTTCATTATAAGTGACTTCTTTTTGTCCAACTAACGAAAGCGCCGGCCGTTCACTAAATTTTTTTACACTGTTTTGAAGCAAAGCCTTAAAAGTATATTTTCCTAAATCTTGAATAAGTTCCATTAAATTTTGTCTCCCAGAAAATATTTGTTTTTGTTAAAATAAACAGAAAAATTCAAAATAAGTTTCAAAATTTCCCTGATTTTCAATTTTACTTTTTGTTTAGGACGTTTTAAAATCTTTTGTTCAAAAGAGTGCATTTAAAATTTTAAAAATGCGCCTTTAGTTTTGCTTTTTAATGATTTTTTGTTATAGATTTTGCAAGTTTTAAAATTTTTTTGGTATCAGTTAACAAAAAAACTGACACCAAAAATTCAAAGATACTCTAAATTTTTATTGCAAATATTTTTTTCAATAGAATACAGAAAATTTATAAATCAGAATAAGAATTTTATTCCAGAACCAAAACAAATCCCAAACTAGATTCATAAGGAAGTTTTCCGCCAAATCCAAATTTTAAAGGAATTGCAATGTGTTCAAAAAAATCAAATTCAGAAATAAAACCAACTGCAGTTGAAAAAAGAATTACAAGTAATTTTTTTTAATTTTTTCATAATTTCTGTCATCTTTTTATTTTTCAAAAATTTAAATTTCAACTTCACCTTCAAAACAAAGCGATGTATTTCCCGAAAGATAAACAGTTTTTCCAGTAAATTTTACAATAAGTTGTCCGCCACGAACTTTTACAGTTACATTTTGATTTAAAGGACAATATCCGTTTAATGTTGCCGCAACAACCGCAGCACAGGCTCCCGTTCCGCAAGCAAGCGTTTCTCCGTTTCCGCGTTCCCAGGTTCTCATTTTTAATTCATTTGGTCCAACAACACGCACAAATTCTGTATTTGTTCTTTCTGGAAAAGCCTTATGATTTTCAATTTTTGGACCGTCAGTCGTAACTGGTTCCATATCAACAAATTTACTGAAAATTACTGCATGAGGATTTCCCATTCCAACACAAGTTACTTTATACAAGTTATTATCAACTTTTAAAGGCTGATTTATTATAGCATATTCTGGAATTCCTTCACCTTCAATGCTTGTTTTTACAGGTTTTAAATTTGAAGGAAGTGATTCTGGATTAAAACTTGGATTTCCCATATCAACAGTTACAGAACTTACCTTTCCATTTTGCTTGTAAAGAATAAGTGTTTTTACTCCGGCTTCTGTTTCTATTGTAATGATTTCAGTATTGTCAGTTTTCTTGCCATATTTTTCGCAAATTCCGTTGATATTATTA
>CAZDAY010000140.1:3430-4834 GCA_964503435.1 uncultured Treponema sp. | reverse complement strand
ACTCACTGAAGAGATTGACATAAACCACGATGAAAAAGAAAATTCCCTTGATGAATTTATAGACGGCGGTTTTACAGAGCCAAATCAAGAAGAAAATCCTCAAGATGAAAATAAAAACGAAAATTCTTTGCAAGGCACAGAAAACTCAAGCGAAGATTTTGAAATTTCAAATCCAATAGATGACTTTGAAAAGGAAAACAACGAAAACTTTACAAATGACGAAAATTTTGATGTTCCAGTTTTTTCAGAAGTAGATTCGGTTTCTTCAGAAGAACTTGACGCACAAAATTTAAATCAAAACGCAGAAGATTCTTTTGTTAAGACAGATAGTTCAAACAAAGACTTGCCTGGCACAGAAGATTTTTCTGATTTAGCGGATTTTGCTGACATAACAGATTTTGCAGACGAAAGCAATTCTGATTCTGCAAGTTCAAGCGACGATTCTTTTGCCAAAGATTTAATGGCTGGCGCAGAAGATGAAAACGAAAAAGACGAAGCAGAAAATCTAAACGAAGAAGAAACAGATTTTACTGAAGCAAAAGATTCAAATCAGGACGAAAATCAAAATACAAATCAAAGTGAAACAGAAATTTCTCTTGATGAGTTTATGGATGGCGGCTTTACAGAATTAAATCCTGCAGAAACAACAGGAGTGCCAGCAGAAAATTCCGGCGAACAGGAAATTTCACTTTCAGATTTTGGAATGGACAACGAAATTTCAGTTGACGAATTTATGGGAAGCGATTTTTCGGCGCAAAAAGAAGATGAAACTGTGCAACTCAATGAAGAACCAATGGACATAAATCTTGACTTTGAAGACGTTTCTTATGAGCAAGTTGACGATTCAAATCAGATAGATGATGATATTACAGAAAATATTTTTGATGAAACGCCAGCAAAACCAGCGGAAGAAGCAATCGACCTTGATAATTTTGATTCATTTTTTGATAACATTCCTGATGAAAGTGCAGCAAACAAAGATGAAACTTCTGCAAAATCAGAAGATTTTAAAATTAATGACATTGAAAGCAAATCCGAAAACATTGATATTTCAGAATTTGGCTTTGAAGATGATGAAAATCCGCAAATTTCCGACGAAACAATTAACACAAAAAATGAAAACACAGATTTTGATATTGAAGTTTCCGCTGATGAAACACAAATTGAAAATACGCCAATAACAGAAGAAGCTGAAAATGACAGCGATGACGTTTCTATTGAAATTACAGGCGATGATAAGACAGAAGAAAATCCACAGCAAATTTTTGATGAAGCAAATTCAGTTGATGATTTTGATATAGATTCAATTTTAAATAATGTTGAAGATGAATCTGGAAAAACAGAAAGTCTTATTGACAAAGCAGAAGATTCATCTGATGCAGAAGATTCTCTATTAACTGACAG
>CAZDAY010000140.1:0-3330 GCA_964503435.1 uncultured Treponema sp. | reverse complement strand
TGCAAGCAGAAGAGCCACACTTAACTGACAGCACTAACAGTGAACCTGAAACAAGTGCTAATTTCGCTGTTGAGCTAGAAGAAACAGAAGAGCCAGAAGAACTTGAAGAAGCGCACGAAAGCGAAAACCATCAAGGTGCAGATTTCTTGCAGGATATTCTTTCGCAAAATATTTCATCAGAAAATTCGCAAGATGAAACTTTGAGTGGTGTAAGTTTAACTTTAGACGATTTAGAAAAATTAAAAGATGTGCCAGTTGTAAAACCAAGCGAAAAAGATTTTTATCATGCCGGCGATTCAAATGATTTGGGCTTTGACCATGTAGACGAACCAGATTTTGAAGAAACACAAAAACCAGTTTATCAAGAAGATGAAGAAATTATAAATCCAAACGACTACACGCAATTTGAATTTGATAATGCTGACACAAATGACGCTAATAAGGAAGAAAAAATGGCAATGGAAAATTCTCAAGCAACAAATATTTCGAAAGAACAAAATGTTCCGGACGAAAATAAAATTCTTATGCAAATTTCAAGTGAACTTGCAAATCTGAGAAATGAAATTTCAAATCTCAAAAATGAATTTGAAGATTTAAAGAAAAATTCCTTAAAAGACGATGATGAAATTTCTCTTCCGCAAAAAGACACTAGCGAAAGTCAGGGATTTTTCAGCGACACTGATGAAGATGACACAATCGCATTAAGTGGTGATGAATTAAACAATATTCTGAACAACGCAGAATTTACATCCGAAGAATCTTCTATAAATCCAGAAAATTCTGAACAAAGTCAAGATAAGCAAAACCAGAGTGCTGACAATCTTCAAAGTGAAATTGATACCGACAACGAAGACAACAAAAATCTTGCCGAAGAAAAACCTTCAATAGATTTTGAAAATGAACATCTTGAAGAACCAGTTTTTGACGAAGATAAAATTGATTTAACAAATACTGAATTTGACAATTCTCAAGACGAAGATTCTAATTTGCCAGAAGAAATTTCTGTTCCAAAAGTTGATGATATTTTAGTTGAATCTGCTGATGATAATTTTATGGATAAACCAGAAGATGAACCGCAAATTCAAGAAACACAAAAAAACGAAGACCTTGCAGAAGATTCAATTCTTGATGAAAAAGATGTTCCAGACACAACACTTGAATCACTTTCAAAACCAATAGATATTTTTAATGAAAACGGCGATGAAAGTAAAGCAGAAGACGAAACTAAAACCGAAGATGAATTTAAAGACGAAGACGAAACTCTTGAAGAAGGAATTAGTGAAAATCCTGTAGAAAATGTTTTTACAGACAACTGGCAAAATTCAGCAAGTAATTCTGAAAATCTTCCAGAAACTGAACAAACAGAAGATGATTCGCAAAATCTTCAAGCAGCAAACGAAAACCAAAATGCAGTAAACAATTCATCTGAAATCCCTTCAGACATGAAACAAGAAATAAAATCTGTTCTAACTTATATGGATCAACTTCTTGAAAGTCTGCCAGAAGATAAAATTCAAGAATTTGCAAAATCAGAACAATTTGAAACTTATAAAAAATTATTTAATGAACTTGGTTTAGCATAAAATTAAAATGCCTGTCTAAAAAAAATAAAATGTGCACGGTCATTGAGCCTGTGATTGCTAAGACACGTAGAAGTATCGAAATGACTGTGCACTATATATGGTGGTTTCGACGTTGCTCAAACATCGTGTTTTATTTTTTTTGAATACCCCTTTTTAGAAGATTTTTAAACTATGGACATTGTTTTAAAAACTGCAATGAATGGAGAAGAAACTTGCATTGCAGAAAATTTTCATATTCATTCATCGTATAATCCAAGTCGAGAAGCACAAACTTTTGTAAATCAATTAAATGTAAATTTTAATCCAAAAAATATCCTCATTACAGAACCAGGCTTATCTTATTGCAGTAAATTTTTACAAGAACGATTTCCCGAAAGCATTTTAACTTGCATAAGATTTTCAGATTTTTTTGACAAAACAAATAATAAATGGCAAAAAATTTTTTACGTGCATAAAAATTTTCAGAATTCAAATTCCGATTTTAACGAAAACTTAAGTGAAGAAATTTTTTCATTTTTTGGTGATGAAGGACTTGCCACATGTTTCTTCATTTCATGGAGTCCGTCCCAAATTCCTTTTAAAGCAGAATATGAATTTGCTTGGGCACAAATAAAAAAATCAATTTTGAAAAGCCGAAAAGTTTTATTAACACGAAATTTTTTCGCAAAAAGATGGATAAAAAATTCCATTAGATTAGTTCAAAATGCAGAAAATAATTACACTGTAAAAAAAGGAAATTTCCCAATTTTAATTTGTGCTTCCGGTCCAAGTTTAAAATCATCAATTCCATTTATAATAAAAAACAGAAAAAATTTTTTTTTGATTGCAGTTTCGTCTGCACTAAAACCCTTAGTTTACAACAAAATAGAACCTGATTTTTGCATTTCAACTGACGGTGGATTTTGGGCAAAAAAACACATTTCTTTCGCCATAAAAAATTCAGAAATTCCTTTGGCAATTTCAACTGAAGGAAGTTGTTATGCTTCAATCATCGAAAATTCAAAATTTATTCCGCTAAGTTATTACGATGGAATTGCCGATGAAATTTTAAAAACTTGCAATTTCAATGCACTAAAAATCCAAAGAAATGGAACTGTAAGCGGAACTGCTGCCCTGCTCGCTTTAAGTTTAACATCAGCGCCAGTATTTTTTTGCGGACTCGATCTTTCCACAAACAAATCTTATCAGCATACCCAGCCAAATGAATTAGAAACAGAAGAGTCTCGCTTTGACAATAAATTTTCAAATTTGGAAACAAGAATTTTTAATCAATCAATACAAACATCGTCTTTGCAAATTTATAAAGATTGGTTTTCAGCAAATGATTTTGGAGAAAATTTTTACAGGTTAAGCGACAATTATAAGTTTTCAAATAAACTTGGAAAAATAAAAGATATAAATTGGGAAGATTTTGAAACTTTAACTAAATCATACAATCAAAAAAAATGTAATCTTGAAATTCAAAAACTTTTTTACACAAAAGAAAATTATGAAACCAGAATCAAAAATCTTATAAATTCAAATATAAATAATTTTCTGTGGCAAAAAGAATTCGTTCCGTCGCAAGCAATAGTTTATGAAAGAAGCATAGGAACTCCAAAAGAAAATGAAGCAAGCATAAATTTACAAAATGCACTAAAAGATTTTTTAAAGAGTTTAAATACATTATTTTCAAGGCAAAATTAAAAATGATTTATGAAAAAAAAATACTTTCAAAAAATGGATATGAAATTCCTCTGTTTAAGAA
>CAZDAY010000139.1:0-4856 GCA_964503435.1 uncultured Treponema sp. | reverse complement strand
GGATGCTCCGTTGAACCGCAAACCGGACAAGGCACGCCAGGATTTAAAAACTTAGAAACTGCAAAAGCCTTATTTTTTAAGTCCTGCTCTTTTTCTTTTTTTTCAAGTTCGATGATTGTAGATTTTGTGCGTTCGAGTTTTTCATTTTCTGCATTTAATTTAGCTTTTTTTTCTTTAAGTTCATTTTCTGCCAGCGATTTTTCCTGCAAAATTTTGTCGCGTTTTTTACATTCAGCATTTTCATTTTTTAAAAGATTTTGATTTTCAAGCAAATTTTTAAGTTTTTCGTTTAAATCTTTTGAAATTTCAAGCGCATTTTTTAATTTTTTTCCGTCAGTTTTTTTTGCCTTAGAATTTTCATCAAAAGAAATTTCTGAAAGTTTTTGTTTTTCTGCTTCAAGCAAATTTCTTAGCGAATCAATTTGATTTTTATTTTCTTCTATATGAATTGCAAGTTTTTTTTCATTTTCTGTTAGCAAAGAAAGTTCTTTTGCGTCTTCAATTTTTTTGTTTAAAACCTGAAGATTTCCGCTGTCGGCTTTATTTTTTTCCGCAAGATTTTTCATTTCATCTTTTAGAAGATTTAATTCATCAAAAATTTTTTGTGCAGACCTTTTTTCATCTTCTGAATTTTTTAAATTTTTTTCAGTTTCAGATTTTCGTTCAGAGGCATTTTCAGCGCTCGTTATAAATTCTTTTAAGTGAATTGCGTTTTCTGCATTTTTAATTTTGATTTCAAGAAGATTAAAATTTTTTTCCTGACTTTTTAAATTTTCAAGTAAATTTTTATTTTCTTCAAATTCTTTTGCATCTTTAAAAAGAAGTTCAAATTTTGCTTTATCTGCTGCAATTTTTTCAAGTTTTTTTTGATTTTCAAATTCATCTTTTTCCAGACTTTCAATTTCACTTTCAAAAGTTTTTAAAATTTCTTCTGCATTAGAAAAATCCTGTGCATTTTTAATCGTTTCAATTTGTCTTCCCAAAAGTTTAAAATCAGAATCTGCTAAATCAAATTTTTGTTTAATTTTTTCTGTAATTTTTGTGTAAAAATCAACTGGAAACAAAGTTTTTAAAGTTTCGGCACGCTCTTTGGAATTTTTGTGCAAGAACTCAGCAAATTTTCCTTGAGGCAAAAGAATAATTTGTGAAAATTCGTCCACATTCAATCCGATTATCTGCTGAATTTTTTCATCAATTTCTGACGGCTTTCCAAAAAATTCGTTTTCATTTTCTGTTTTAATTTTGTCGCTTTTATTTTTTGAATTTTCATTTTCTGAATTTTTGATTTCTGAAAAATAAAGTTTTTTTGGATTTGAAGAAATTTTTCCGTTTCGATTTGTGTATTTAAAAGGAACCGTTCTGCTCACAAAATATCTTTTGCCGTTAGCATCAAATTCAAATTCCACAAAAGATTCCGCATCATCATCAGCATAACGACTTTTAAAATCTGCTTCGTGCCCGTTTCTATTTCCACAAAGTTTGCCATAAAGCGCGTACGTAATTGCATCAAAAATAAAAGTTTTGCCAGCGCCAGTGTCGCCTTTTATTAAAAACATATTGTCGAGTGCAGAAAAATTTATTGTTTCGTCTAAATACGGCCCTATATTTTTCATGTGAAGTTTTACTGGTTTCATTTTTGTTCTCCTGTTGCAATTTGTTTTGCTGCGTTTTCAAAAATTTCCTTTTCTTTTTTTACAGCGTCAGAATTTTGGTCGTAATCAGTTCCGTAAATATCAGTTAAAAATTGGCTGAAAATTTGAGCAAAGTCATTTGATTTAATTGCGTCTTTTCGTTTTTGGATTGAAATATTAACAGCGGAATTTTCATGGCTTTTTGATGAAAGTAACAAAAGATTTGGAAAAATTTGTTTTAAACGCAAAAAAGGTTCTCTTGGCTCAAGTTCATCAGTTAAAATTATTTGAAGAAAATCGTTTTTGTGCTTTTTTACAAATTCTTCGTTTTTTTGGGGATTTATAAAATCATCAAATTTTCCTTCGAGTTTTGCAATTTTATGAAGTGGCTTGAACAAAATTCTTGAAACCTTTGGCACTTCATCAGCAGAATTTATTTCAACATCAAGCATTCCGCTTTCTGGGCTGTCATCAAAATTATACGGAAGCAGCGAACCTGGATAAAAACATTTGTGTTCCTTGTCGCAAGATTGAAATTTGTGAATGTGCCCAAACGCCCCGTAAGTAAAATCTTTAAACAGCGAAACATCAACTTGCTCAGCCGTTCCAATATTACTGCGTTCCGAAGAAGACTGCAAACTTCCAAGAGTAAAAAGATGTGCATTTAAAACGCAGGGCATATTTTTAAATTTTGATTTGTGAAGTTTTATGATTTGACTTGTCGCCGCAGAAAAAAGTTCTTCTTGAGTTCTGCAAATTTTACTGGCAGTTTTTTGAGAATTTTCACTTTCGGATTCTGGTTCAGTTTTTAATTCTGATGATTCTAAGTTTTCAATCGAAGCGGGATGCAAAAATGGAAGTTGATAAAACGCAAGTTTTTGTTTTTTTTCATCATTTGATTCAAGAACAATCGGCTCTAAAAAATTTTTTGTGTCAGTTGCGAGATGAATTTTATGTTTTTCAAGAAAGGCTGACGCAAAAGATAATCTTGATGCGCTATCGTGATTTCCGCTAATCATAAAAATGTGAAGATTTGGAAAAGATTCCGCCACTTGCGTTAAAAAATCGCTTAAAAGATTTGATGCTTCAGTCGCTGGAACACTGCGATCGTAAATATCGCCAGAAACAACTAAGGCAGAAAATGGATTTTTTTCTTCTTCCGCAGTTTTTATTGTTTCAAGAATTTGATTTAAAACATAACGCTGATCTTCAATCAAAAAATATTCGTGAAAAATTTTTCCCAAGTGCCAGTCCGAAGTGTGCAAAATGCGCATAAAATCTCCTGTAAAAAATTATATTGAGCAAAGCGGAATTAAAGCGATGCTTAGCAGAAAAAATTCTCTGTTCACCAGAAAATCTCAAGAATTTATTTTAGCAAAAAATTTGATGATTTCTACATTGGATTTTAAGAAATTGCATTTTTTTTATGCTATGTGGCGGTTTTCGCAGTTGAAGCACAAGATTCTTTTTAGGTAGTCCATACGTCCCAGAGGACTTAGCCCCGATTGTAAGGGCGAGCGGAGCCTGGCGGCAGACAGGCGGAGCGAGTTGCGGAGCAATGGAGGCGATAAGCCAAAACCCTGAAAAGCGGGTTTTGTTTGGGGCGAGTTTTATCCACTGGATGTACGCTGCAACAGAAATATATGCTCCAAATATAAAAAAAATCTTCAGTAAACGTAAAATCTGAAGTAAAAATGCAAACAAAACAACGTATAAAAATTTTACCTACCATCAAAAACTAGCCATTTTTCTTGACTTCTAGCCATTTATGTTTTATATTATGAATCAGGAGGCAAAATATGTGCAAAGCAACAATTTACGAAGCGCGGAACAATTTTTCTTCTCTTGTAAAACTTGCGGAAACCGGCGAACCTGTTGAACTTACCCGCCACGATAAACCTGTCGCTGTGATAATCAGTTACGATGAGTACGAAAAAAGCAAACCGAAAGAAAGTTTTTTTACTTGGCTTGAAAAATTCAAGAAAGAATACGCAGATGTTTTAGATGATGAAGGATTTCCAATTCCTAAAGACGAATATCCTGACGAAAAGTATCTAAAAAAACTTGACAGTCTATGGAGCGAAGAGTAAAAATGAAACCTGTTTACCTTTTAGATACAAATGTTATTTCCGAATTTGTAAAACCAAATTCAAATGAATCAGTTATGCGAAATCTTCAGCAAAGAGAAAAACTGTGTGCAATCTGTTCAACTGTTTGGCAAGAATCTGTGGAAGGCTATGAAAGACTTCCTGAAGGAAAAAGAAAAAACGAAATAAAACGATACATCGAAAAAGTAAGAAACACTTACGAAATAATTCCTTACGATTCATTTGCAGCACAAATCTGCGGAGAACTACGTGCAAAATGCGAAAAGCAAGGAAAAACCGCTTCCCTTTGCGACAGCCAAATTGCCGCCACAGCGATTGCAAACGGAATGGTTTTAATCACACACAACACAGAAGATTTTAAAGTTTTTCAAGAAAACAGCTTTCTAAAAATTGAAGATTGGTGGGATTAAAAAAAAGGTTTCGAGTGCCAAAAGCAACGCATTTCGATGTTGCTCAACCGCCAGCAAGTGTTCTTCTTATAAAGTGTTGATTTCTTTCCAATGTTCGCATGTCATTACGTTTGTGTGCATAACGCGGATTTCATTCATCAGTGGAACTGGCACTTTTTCGCAAGTGTGATGATATACAAATCCGACTTTTTCCTGCACTCTTTTTGATTTTAAGTTGCCGTCGTAATATCCGCACCATATTTTCGTCATTCCTAAATCTTCAAATCCGTGACGAAGAAGTTCTTTTGCTGCTTCCGGCATATAGCCTTTGCCCCAAAACGGTTTTCCAAGCCAGTAGCCAAGTTCACACTCATCATCGCGGTCAGTCATATCTGTATAGCCATTCAGTTTAAGTTCAATCGAACCGATTGCAATATTGTTTTCCTTTTCACAGATTGCGTAACATTCTTTTCCATTTAATACATTTTGAATCACTTTAAGACTTTCTTCTTTTGATTTATGTGGTGGCCAGCCTGCAATCGGTCCAATATCAGGATTTTTCGCATATTCAAATAGGCTGTCTGCGTCCTCTTCCGTCCACTTTCTTAAAATCAATCTCTCAGTTTTCAATTTCTAAATCCTCTTCAGCAAACAAATTTTAATTTCAAAAACTGAAGTTATCACATACAATTCATCATTTTCTAAAAAAATGAAAATCACAACAATCT
>CAZDAY010000138.1:0-4993 GCA_964503435.1 uncultured Treponema sp. | reverse complement strand
TTTTTGTGAACATAAAATTAAAAAAATATTTAAAATATAAGGATAAAAAGTATGGACGACATTCAGGTTTTAGTTTGTGATGATTCAGCATTGATGAGAAACCTCATCTCCCGTATTGTAAATAGCGAAGAAGGTCTAAATGTTATAGGAACCGCCATGAACGGTAAATTTCTTCTTCAAAAACTTCCTATTCTTAAACCAGATTTAATTCTTTTAGACATAGAAATGCCCGAAATGAACGGAATTCAATTTCTCGAAGAACGAAAACGCTTAGGGATTGACATTCCAGTTGTAATTCTTTCATCTATTGCAACAAAAGGTGCTGCTGTTACAATGCAATGTCTTGAACTTGGAGCAAGTGACTTTATAACAAAACCTTCAGGCTCAACATCTTCAAACATTACGTCAGTTGCAAGCACAATAGTCGAAAAAGTCGCATCTTACGGCGGAAGATACGCAAGGCAACACGGCAAAACTGTAACGGCAATAGACGTTTTAATACATGCAGCAAAACTAAAAGAAGCAGAAGCGGCGGCGGTTAAAGAAGGCATCATCGACAAAATAATGCCAGCCACAAGCAGCCAAACTGCTACTCCATTTTCGCCAACACTCTTCCAAACCCAAAAGAAAGAACCAAGTGTAATAGTTCCACTAAGAGAACCGTCAAATATTGAAGTTGTCGCTTTGGGAATTTCAACTGGCGGACCTAACGCACTAAGAGAAGTTTTTGCAAAAATTGATCCAAAGTTTTCAAAGCCTATTTTGGTTGTTCAACATATGCCTGCTGGATTTACAAAAGAATTTGCCGCTTCCTTAGATAGAATTTGTCCTCTGGCAGTAAAAGAAGCAGAAGATGGCGACTTAATTCATCCAGGACAAATTTATATTGCTCCTGGCGATTATCACATCAAAGTCGAAAAATCAACTCTCTGCAATGTAATCAAACTTTCAAAAGAAGATTTGCGTAATGGCCACAGACCTTCTGCGGATGTTTTGTTTGAATCTGTTGCAAAACTTTACAAAAATCATGCGCTTGGCGTAATTATGACTGGAATGGGGCGCGACGGTGCTGCTGAACTTGCTGAAATGCGAAAAGAAGGTGCATGGACGCTGGGTCAGGATGAACAATCATCTATTGTTTACGGAATGCCAAAAGTGGCATGGGAAAATGGTGCAGTTCAAAAACAAGTTTCGCTAGAAAATATGGCAGATGAAATGAGCAAATTAGTTCGCGAACATTAAATTTTTGATTTTTTGGAGCGCATTTTTTTATTTACAATAGAAATTATCTTTGCTAAGACTTAGTTCCAAACAAAACCGCCCTTCCAGTATTCAGTTGTCACTTCATTCTTGCTACTTTTGTATTATATTACAAACTTACTGTAGGCTTAGTTTATCAAAGTATCGAAATCTATATTCGCTTAACATAAAAATCGTAGCAAGAACGCTTCGCGTACTTACACGGCGGGCTAAGTCTTCGGTCTTTTTTCTAATCCAATGAAATCAAAAAAATCAACAAAATAACTTGTATTTTTTCCAACAATATTTTTATGACAACAGCGTAAAAATTCAGTATAATTTAAAATATGCTCAATGAATTCAATGATTATCTTCAAAAAATCGAATTAAAAATACAAGAATTTCTTCCGTCAGCAAAATCGCAAAATTCAAATTCCTTTGAAAACTGGAAAAATTTGTGCTTCGGAGAATTAAATAAATCTGTGGAAAATTTTCATATTGAACCCTTAATTCAAGCAAATGAAGATTTAATAAAACTTGGTGGCAAAAGATGGCGGCCTCTGTTTTTGGTTTTATGCACACAATCCGTCCTCGAAGCAAACAAAAATCTTTCTGAAGCGCAAAAAAATCAAATTTTAGAAAAAGCATTTTCACTTACCCCCTTAGTTGAATTTATTCACACAGCGAGCCTTATTCACGACGACATTGAAGACAAAGCAGTTTATCGACGTGGAGAAAAAGCTGCATATCTTACTTACGGAACCGACGTTGCCATAAATGCAGCGACATGGCTTTATTTTAATGCAGGCCTTTGTATTCAAAACTTAAATATTTCTGCTGAATTAAAAAATCAACTTTATAACATTTATCTAACGGAAGTTCGAAGACTTCATTTGGGGCAGGCGATGGACATAAACTGGCATAAAAACACAAAGCAAATTCCTTCAGTTGCCCAATATTCTGCGATGGTTCAAAATAAAACCGGCACACTTTCATCTTTGGCGGCAAAAATCGGCACAATGATTGCACTTGCGCCAGAAAATACAATTTCACAGGCAGGACTTATTGCAGCAAAAATCGGCGAAGGTTTTCAAATTATTGATGATTATATAAATTTGAGCACAGGAAATCCGGGAAAAAAACGCGGAGATGATATTGTAGAAGGTAAAAAATCGCTTCCTGTGCTTATGTTTTTTGAAAAATGCACTGAAACTGAAAAAAATCAACTTTTTGAATATTTTGATGATGCAAAAATAAATGGCATAGAAAGCCCTTGTGTAGAAAAAGCAATTTCTTTGCTGGAAAAATATGACTGCATAAATCAAGCAAAAACTCAGGGAATTGAAACTTTAAATTCGGCACTGAATGAACTTGAAAAACTTTTTGGTTCAGGAAAATCTGTTCAACTTATTAAATCACTTTTTTTGAATATGATTCCTTCAATCATTAAAGTTTAATACGAGGAATTTTATGATGAAAGAAAGCAGCGAAAAACTAAACAATCAAGCCATAAATCTTGCGGCAGAAGGCCATTTTGACGAAGCAATCGCCTGCCTAAAACGAGCCATTATTGTGGAACAAGACAATTATCTTTTGTGGTTTAATTTGGGAATTACTTACAGAGATATGGGAAATTTCCAGCTCGCACGTGAAGCATTAGAAAGAGCGTTTGAAATGATGCCAGAAGATACGGAACTTGTTTGCGAGTTAGCACGTTTATGCCTTACATTAAATCAAAAAAATGACGCACTTTATTTTTGTTCGGTAGGTTTAAATTTTGATGATTCAAATTCAAGAATTTGGAATACTGTCGGCGTAATTGCGTTTAACATGGAAAATTATGACTTCGCAAGTTATGCTTTTGAAGAAGCAATCAGCATAAATCCGTTTTATTACGATGCAATTTACAATCTTCGGGACACATATCAAGAATTAAAAAATAAGACTGGCGTTGAAGAATGTAATCGTATTTTAAAAACTTTGGAAGGTCAAAACTGATGATTCAAAAAGCAATTGTAAACAGCATAGCCGAAAAAATAACAGTTATTCCTCTCAAAAAAGATGAATGTGTTTCCTGTCCAGCCGCTTGTGGAAAAAATTCAATTCCACTGGAAGTTTCAAATCCATTAAATTTGGATTTAAAAAAAGGCTCAGTTGTTTTAATCACCGCCAGCAAAAAAGTTCAAACAATACAAGGATTTTTTTCACTTTTCATTCCGATTTTTTGCGCAATTCTTGGATATTTTTTGGCAAATCCAATACTTTCAATTTTTAACAAAACCGCAAAAGACGGAACTAAAGCATTATTTGTTTTAATTTTTTTACTTTTTAGCGCAAGCGTTGTTTACTTTATTAGTCGCAAATCAAAATTTTTGGGGAAAGCACAAATTGTTGAAATTTTATAAATCTTTTGGATTAAGTTTTCTGATTTTTATAACATTTTTTTCGTGTTCGCTAAATTACAATGAAGAAGATTCAGAATTTTCTTCCGCCGCACCAGAATTTGTTTTTAAAAATGCAAAATTTTCTCGCTATGAATCCACAAAATTAAAAATGCAACTTCAAGCGCAGGAACTTGAGCAATATCGCGACAACGATTCGTCTTATGCAAAAGATGTAAAATTTTTTAATTGGGACGATGCCGGAATTCTTGAAACTGAAGGAAACTGCCTTTTACTTGCAATAAATTCAAAAGATGAAATTTACACAATGTTCACCGACATTTTAATCCAGAATTATCCACAGAAACTTGAATTAAAAGCACAAAATATAAAATGGAACAGTAAAACCGAACAGTTAACTTCAAGCACATCGGAAACTGTTTCTATAAAAAAAGATAATATTGAACTTGAAGGCAAAGGTTTTTCGGCGAGCGGACTGAGTAGAAAGTTTAATTTTACAGGACAAGTGAAAGGCTCGCTTAGCATAGAAGATGAAGAAACTGATGGAATTTCAAGCAATTCAGAAGATTCGAAAGTTTTAAGTGATTTTTCTGATTTAAATTCATCAGACGATTTAACAAATTAAAATCTTGCCATAGAATTAAAATAAAATTGGAGAGAAAATGAAAAAGATAATATCAGTTTTTTTTATAACATTTTCTTTTATAACATCAATATTTGCTGAAACAATTACATTTCAAGCCTCTTCAATGAGCGGAAATGCAAGTGATAAAAACTCGCGCACAATTCTTGAAGGTGATGCAAAAGTTTCTACAGAAAGCATGGAAATAAGTGCCCAAAGAATTGAATTGTCTGGCAAAGATTACAGAATTATCACAGCAAGCGGAAACGTTCAGGGAAAAAATTTAAAAAGCAACCTTGATTTTACTTGCGAAAGCATGAAATACGACCGTGAAACAAAAATCGCAACTCTCGAAAACAACGTGCAGTTAATCGACGCACAAAATGAAGTTAATGCTCAAGCGCAAATTATTGAATATAATCAGGAAACTGAACTCGCAATTATGCAAATTGATGTTTCCTTAACGCAAAAAAATAACAAATGTACTTCGGCTTACGCGGTTTACAAAAAAAATGAACAGATGCTTGAAATGAGTGGCAATCCGCAAATTGTTCAAGGCGAAGATACTTTTCGCGCTCAAAATATATCGCTAAATTTAAAAAGCCAAGAAATCACACTTTCTGGTCGCGTAAAAGGTTCAGTTACTGCAAACAGTCAGCCCCAAAATCAATCTCAAGCAGAAAATATTGATTTACAAACAGAAAATTTGAAAAATGCAGAAGAATAAAAT
>CAZDAY010000137.1:0-5009 GCA_964503435.1 uncultured Treponema sp. | reverse complement strand
TCTTGCGCAAGGCGAGTTCGGCTGTCATACATTGTAAAAAAAATTCCACCAATTACTAAATTTGGATTTATTCTTTCTTGAACTTGTTTTACTGTTTTAAGCAAAAGTGTAATTCCTTCGAGCGCAAAATATTCGCATTGCATTGGAACTAAAACCGCATCTGCCGCAGCAAGTCCGTTCAAAGTTAAGAGACCAAGAGAAGGCGGACAGTCAATCAAAATGTAATCATATTTATCTTTTACTGGAGCCAAAGAATCTTTTAAGAAATATTCACGTCTTTTTTGTTCAACAAGTTCAATGGCTGCTCCAGACAAATCCACAGAAGCACTAATTACATCAAGATTTTTTAAAGACGAATGTTTTATTGCATCATCGGCGGTACATTCAAGCGGAATGTATTTTGCAAACATAAGTTCATAAATGGTTGGTTTTTTTTTGCTAACACCAACTCCGCTGGACATATTTCCCTGAGAGTCAAAATCGACAAGAAGAACTTTTTTTCCAGCCACTGCAAGATAAGCACCAATGTTGATTGCAGAAGTTGTTTTTCCAACTCCGCCTTTTTGATTTACAAATACGTACGTTTTTCCCATGTGAAACATTATAGCAAAAAAATTGTTTCACGTATACAAAAAAATGAGTAGCAACTTTAGATTTTAAATAAAATGTTTAAGGACAGAATGTTTAAAGATAAAAAAAAATGTACTCCCAGCGAGAACACTGACTTGAAAAACGGTTTCCGCGTTTTCTTCGCTAACTTGTGCAGATTGTTTTTCAAGTCAAAACCACACTTCCGTGCATTTTTTTTATTTTTTTGCATTCATCATGTAAATTCAAACTTTAAAAACCTACAGTTGCTACACACGTTTTAAATGATATAAACTGATATTATGATTTTAAACATTACATTTTCTAAGCCTTCAAAAAATTTTTCTTTTGACAAGCCGTTTATAAAAGTGAGAATTAGAAAACTTCCAGATTCAAATCTTTACGACGCAGAATTTTTTACTCAAACTCAAAGTTTTCAAAAAAAGATGACAAGTTTAGAAGTTGATGAATTTTATAAAAATCACGCGGGAAAATCTTTTAAGAATGTTGTGTGCACAACAGAATCTTCTCAAATTACAACTTTAGCAAATAAACACGGCAAAATTACAAATCTTACAAAAAAAATTTCTGAAAATACACAAAATAATTTTGCAAACATAAAAATTCAAAATCAAAATCAAACTGAAACTTTTGAAATCGAAAAAAAATCTCGATTAAACAATGCCTTAAACAAAAAAAATTATATTCTAAAAGAAGGAAAACCAATTCCGTTTCTTGTAAAACTTGGCGTTATGTCAAAAGACGGAAAAGTTCTTGCATCAAAATATGACAAGTTCAGGCAAATAAATCGATTTCTGGAAATTTTTGATGATGTTCTTGATGACGTAAAAAATTTCTGTGTTGGAAAAAATGATTTTACAAAAGAGCGACCGCTTTATGTTGCGGATTTTGGCTGCGGAAAATCTTATTTGAGTTTTGCAATTTATTATTTTTTAACTGAAATAAAACACATTCCGTCTAAAATTACCGGCATGGATTTAAAATCTGATGTAATTGAAAATTGTAATAAACTTGCACAGGAATGTTCATATTCGGGATTAAATTTTATTGCAGGAAATGTTGAGGATGCAAAAGATAAATATAAAATTTCACCAGACATTATGATTACATTGCATGCCTGCGACACGGCAACTGATTACGCTTTAAAATATGCACTTGATTCAAAGGTTGCGGCAATTTTGAGTGTTCCTTGCTGCCAGCACGAAGTTAATTTGCAACTTGAAAAAATGAAACTGGCGGCGGAAAATCCTTTTGCGGTTTTTACAAAATGGGGAATTATTCAAGAAAGATTTAGCGCACTTGCCACGGATGCAATTCGCGGAGAACTTCTGGAACAAAGCGGATATTCTGTTCAACTTTTGGAATTTATTGATTTTGAAGGAACGCCAAAAAATATTTTAATTCGGGCAGTTAGAAAAAAAAGTGTAAACGAAAATTCTGTAAACAAATCTAAGCAAAGATTAAATTCTTTACTTAAAGATTTGAATGTTTCGCAGACTTTTAAAAACTTGCTTGAGAAAAACTAAATTTTTTCTAAACTTGCATTTTTTACAACAAAATTTCCGTTTGATTTTTCTATTTCAAGCCAGGCAAATTTTCCATCGCAAAGAGCACCTGGATTTATTACAGTTGTTTTGCCACACTTAGAAATTCCTGCACTTTCGTGAATGTGGCCGGTTATAACCGCAAGCGGCTGGTACTTGTCGATGAACTCACGTAAAAGTGGAGAACCTACATGCGCTCCGTTTGAAATTTTATCACAGTCAGTGTCTTTTGGCGGATTGTGCATTATGGCAATTAAGTTGTTCCATTCTTGTTCGCCCTGATTTGTGATAATGCTAAAGTCACTTACAAGTTCCTCGTCGCTTCTTTCGTAAGGCGTTGTGTGAGTAAAAACGCTGCCCCCGCTTGAACCAGCAATCATCAATCCTTCAAAAGATGCGAGCGTTTTATGCACGCTGATGTCACGGTTTTCAAGCTCTTGAATAAAATTTTCTTCATCACAGTTTCCGATTACTGCAAAAATATTTTCACTTTTTTTACAAAGTTTTTCGAGAGACGGAAGTCCGGTTTTTATGTCGCCAAATTTAGCGAAATCTCCTGCAAACAAAACTGCGTCCGCTTCTTTAAATTGATTGTCGAGTTTGTCTAAATTTTCCAATGCACCGTGTAAGTCGCTGATTACTAAAAATTTCATTTTTTTCCTCACTGATTGTTTTGTGCTGATTTTTTTAATAAAGTTGACAGATTCTTGTGACAAATTGATTAAATCGTCAAAAGAATATTTTTTAATTTGTTCATTTGCTTTTTTGTGCCGATTGTGATGCGAACAAAATCTTCAATTCCTGGCGTTGCAAAATGTCGGATTAAAATTCCTTCGCTTTTTACTTTCTGATAAATTTCTTCGCCAGACCTTCCGTCTTTTTTAGTAAACACAAAATTGGTTTTGCTAGGAATTACAAACCAAGCGTTCGCTTTTAAAAATTCAGCCAAACTTTCTCGCTCTTCAACAATTTTTTTTGCATTTTCTGCGTAATAATCAACTGCCTTGCACGAAGCAATTCCAGCCGTTTGCGTTAAAAAATCAACAGGAAAATGATTGAATGAATTTTTTACCGTAAAAATTGCATTTATAATTTCTGGATTTGCAACAATATAACCAAGTCTTTGGCCTGCAAAAGATAAACTTTTTGAAAAGGTTCTAACGATTACAAGATTTTTAAATTCACTTAAAAGCGGAATGCAAGATTCTTCTCCAAAATCAGCGTAAGCTTCATCAACAACAAAAATTCTGTCTTTTGGCGCAAAAAGTAACATTTGCTTAATTTCGTCTCGGCTTAAAGAAATGCCAGTTGGTGCATTTGGATTTGCAAAAATTATGTTTGAATTATTACGATTTGCTTCTTCGAGCATTTTTTGAGTGTCGAGTGTCCAGTCGGATTTTAAGTCAATTTGTTTCA
Source organism: uncultured Treponema sp. (assembly GCA_964503435.1). GTDB lineage: Bacteria > Spirochaetota > Spirochaetia > Treponematales > Treponemataceae > Treponema_D. The sequence goes on along the minus strand of CAZDAY010000137.1, from coordinate 1,440 downwards.
TAGGAATGTTGTAAAATCCGCAGTAAACTGGATAAAAACTGTAAGTAAATTTTGGAAGAATCAGCGGCCGGTCAGAATCAAAAAATGTGTAAAAAACAAAACTTAAAACTTCGTCGCTTCCGTTGCCGCAAAAAATCATATCTGGCGTAATTTTAAAATTTAAATCTGATTTTGCTTTTGGATTGCACAAAACTCCGCCGCAAGAATTTAACATTTGTGAAATTGCAAGTCTGAGTTCGTTTGCGTCTGGGTCAGGATAAACGCCTAGATTTTTTAAGTTTTTACTGATTGCTTTTTTTACAGCCTTAGCGACGCTTTTGTGTGGCGGATAAGGATTTTCGTTTGCATTTATTTTTAAATATTCTCTGTCTTTTGGTTGTTCGCCGGGAACATAAGGATGCAGATTTTCTAGTCTTTTTGATAACATTTTGTCCTCTTTACTTTAAGTTTATTGCTTTTTTTTGATTTGATAAAGAGATTTTGATTTTGGATTGTTATTCCTATGTTCCAGCAGTGTTATTCTAGTGCTTGAATGAAGTCTAGCGGTAGCGTTTAGGGGAATCTGTTGTTTCAGATTGTCGGATCAAGTTCGACAATGACAGTTTGTTTTGGGTTGAGCTCTGCGATGTTTGCGAATCAAACTCGTGCAATAATGAACGGAGAGTTCAAGCACCAGTTTTCATTCTTTTTGGACAGCCCCTAAACGGGTGATTTTGACATGGAGATCAAAATCACAACGGAATATTACCGTGCTTTTTGCTAGGCATTACATTTATTTCTTTGTTTGACAAAAATTCTAATGAGTGTACAATGCGCTTTCGGGTTTCTTCTGGCGCAATAATTTCGCTGATATAATCTCTTTGAGCAGCGATAGTTGGTGTCATAATATTTTCTCTGTATTCCTGAGATTTTTGAGCAACAAATTCCGCCTGTGCAGGATCTTTCATTTCTTTTGCGTAAAGAATTTCCAGCGCACCTTCTGCTCCCATAACTGCAATTTCTGCCTTAGGCCAAGCGTAAACAAAATCAGCACCAAGATGTTTAGAACACATTGCAATGTATGCACCACCGTAAGCCTTTCTTGTAATAATAGTTACCTTTGGAACACTCGCTTCGCTGTAAGCATAAATGACCTTTGCTCCGTGACGAATAATTCCTTTTTGCTCTTCTTGCGGACCTGGAATAAATCCTGGAACATCAACAAAATTTACTAAAGGAACGTTGTAAGCATCGCAGTAGCGCACAAAACGTGCAATTTTATCGGAAGCATCGCAATTTAAAACACCACCAAGACCGGCTGGATTGTTTGCAATAATTCCAACAGATTTACCTTCAATTTTTGCAAATCCAGTAATTGCATTAAAAGCAAATTCTTGCATTACTTCAAAGAAACTTTCATCATCAACAACACAATTTATAACATCGTGCATATTGTATGCT
>CAZDAY010000136.1:0-5016 GCA_964503435.1 uncultured Treponema sp. | reverse complement strand
GAATAAAAAGTTCTGTTATTTGATTTTTTTCAAAGTTTGGCAGTTGATTGAAAATTTCCTGAAGAGAAAATTCCTGATTTTTATTTTTTGATGCTGATGATTTTGATGAAATTTGCATTTATTTTCTCCGGCTTTTTGATTTTAACTTTTCTGACTGAGTATTTTTTGCAGCCAGCAAAGCCTAGCCCTTTTTGACATCCTGTCAATTACAAAAATTTTCTCTTCGCGAAAATTTTCAGGGTCTTATGTGCTTTACGGCGACGTCCTTGTCGCCATTTTTTTATTACAGCGCCAGCTTTTAAAATAACGTGTGCTAAATGTCAGTTAAATACAATACAGTTGGTGATTTCGACCTTGCTCAACCACCGTTGATTTTCTTACCCGAGATGAGCGACTTGTGTATTCACAACGAAGTTTCAAGTGAGTGCGTAAGGGCGGTTAGCACAGAAAAATATACTCCAATAATTCGACTACGCGGATACTAAGCAACGCCGAAGTGCAGCAATCAAATCAAAAAAATGCTTTTACAGAATTGCAATATTATGTGATTTTGCGTTGTTTAACATATCTTCCGGCCAGACACTCACCTGAGTTTCGCCAATATGCGCTTTTCGCAAAAAGAACATACATAAACGCGACTGACCAATTCCTCCGCCAATAGTTTGCTTTAATTTTCCTTCGAGCAGCAACTTGTGGAACGGAAGATTTTCGCGCTCCGGGCAACCACGCTCTTGCAACTGAAGTTTCAAACTTTCTGCATTTACGCGGATTCCCATTGAAGAAAGTTCCATTGCACAGTTTAAAACTGGATTCCAAACCAAAAGATCGCCATTTAGACCTCTGTGACCGTCGCCGCTTTCTGTAATCCAATCGTCGTAATCTGGCGCACGTCCGTCGTGGATTGAACCGTCTTGAAGTTTTCCGCCAATTCCAATTATAAAAACTGCACCAAATTTCTTGCAGACAAGATTTTCACGTTCTTTTGGACTTAATTCTGGATAATCATAAAGCAAATCTTCTGAATGTATAAATGTAATTTCGTCTGGCAAAATAGGTTCGATTTCTGAATATCGGTCATAAACAAAAAATTCCGTTTGTTTTAAGCAACGATAAATCTTTTTTACAATTTCCTTTAAAAACATTACCGTTCTATTTTTTGGATCCATTGCTAAACACCAGTCCCACTGGTCTACGTAAATTGAATGAACATTGTCCAGTTCTTCGTCGCAACGGATTGCATTCATATCAGTGTAAATTCCAAATCCTGAATGTAATTTTAGTTCCGAAACTTTTAAGCGCTTCCATTTTGCAAGTGAATGAACGATTTCCATTTGCTGTTCGTTTAAATCTTTTACATTAAATTTTACTGGGCGCTCAATTCCATTTAAATCGTCATTTATTCCAGTTCCTGATTTTACAAAAAGCGGCGCTGTTACGCGAGTAAGACTTAGTTCTGTTGAAAGTGAAAGTTGGAAAAAATCTTTTAAAGCGATAATTGCGTTTTCAGTTTCTTTGATGCCTAAGATTGGTTTGTAAGCATCTGGAATGTACAATTTTGACATTTTTCTCTCCAAATTTTTTATAAAGAACCGCAAATTTTGGCGGTTAAAGGCTTTTATTTGTTTAATTTATAAAATTTCAGTTTTTTAAGATTTTACAATCAAAAGTTTTTTTTCACGGATGACTTTTAAAACTTTCACTAAACTAAACACCATATTTTACAATAAAATGCAAGATATTTTTGAAATTTTTTCTGATTTTTTTAACTGGCGGCTGGCGGTTTGCTGGCTCAAGCGACAGTTTGCTTCGAGAACCGGCAGTTTGCTGGCACAAGTGCAAGTCCACTGGCGAAACCGTCAAATCAAAATCAAACCACAAAATCAATAAATTTCCTGAATGCCTGCTGCCCTTTTTCATCTCTTTTGAAAACACCTGCATCTTCTAAAACCCGAGCGAAAACCTTACCAACTTCGTCATGCAAAATTTTTGTAATATTCGAAGCATTCACATCAGAATAAGCCGGTAAAAATTCCTGAACCCATTTTGCGTGCTTTGCAAGATTTTCATCATCATTAAGATTTTTTTTGGCAAGAATCGCATCTGCAAGTTCAGCAAGTTCATTTTTAAGACGAGCAGGCAGAACAGCCAAACCCATAACTTCAATAAGTCCAATGTTTTCCTTTTTAATATGATGAAGTTCCGCATGAGGATGAAAAACTCCCAGCGGATTTTCTGGAGTTGTAATATTATTTCTCAAAACCAAATCAAGCTCAAAGTTTTCGCCACGCATTCTGGCAATCGGAGTAATTGTGTTGTGAGGAACACCGTCAGTTTGTGCAAAGATAAAGGCATCTTCGTCCGTGTAAGAACGCCATTTTTCAAGAATTTTTGCAGCAAGTTCAATAATATTTTCGGGATTTTTTCCGTTCAAGCGGATAACGCTCATTGGCCACTTAACAATTCCTGCACTAACATCATCAAAATCCTTAAACGAAAAATTTTCTTCAACTGGCGCATTTTCCATGGCAAAAGTGTAATGTCCGCCTTGAAAATGATTGTGAGTCAAAATCGAACCGCCAACAATCGGCAAATCAGCATTTGAACCAATAGTGTAATGCGGAAAAAGTTTAATAAAATCAAACAAATCACAAAAAGTTTCCTTAGAAATTTTCATTGGGCTGTGCTCATAACTAAAAACAATGCAATGTTCGTTGTAATAAACGTAAGGCGAATATTGAAGTCCCCAGGTTTTGCCAGCCAAAGTAATTGGAATAATACGATGAGTTTGCCGGGCAGCATGGTTCACACGTCCAGCATAACCTTCATTTTGACGGCACAAAAGACAAGAAGGATAAGCAGAAGATTTCATTTTTAAAGCCGCAGCGATTGCCTTAGGATCTTTTTCAGGCTTAGAAAGATTTATTGTAATATCAATATCGCCGTATTCGGTTTTAGATTTCCACTTCAAATCCTTACAAACCCTGTAGCGCCGAATATAATCTGTGTCCTGACTAAATTTGTAATACCACTCAGTCGCTTTTTCTGGAGACTGCTCATAAAGTGCCTTAAATTCAGAACGAATTTCAGAAGGACGCGCAACAAGACAAGACATAATTTTAGTGTCAAACAAATCTCTGTAAACAACGCTATTATTTTCAATTAATTTATGTTCAAAAGCAAAATCCAGCATTTCCTTAAGAATTGCCTCTAAATCTTCAGTTTTTGTGTCAGGAATTTTGTCCGCTACTTCCAAAGGTTCAAAACCATCAAGCCCAAAAAGTTCAAGAAGCCGATTTTGTGTAAAAATAACATCATCTTGTCCAATTAAATTCGTAGTTAATCCGTAGCCAACCAGAGCATTTATATTTTCAAAAATAGTCATATTTTCATATTAAAACCATTGCTACCCTCTGTCAATTTTAAACGGAAAACAAAATATCGAAATTTATTAAAAAAAGTGTTAGAATATTTGCAATAAAAAAACTGTAAATGTCATACAGAAAAATAGCAAAAAATTTAGGGAAATTTTTATGTCAGCACAATCCGGAAAAAATCAAAATTCAGAAAAATCAAAAAAATCAAAAACTCAGCAGAAGAAAATTCAAAATTCAACAGAAAAATCTTCGCGTAAAACAAAATCAGAAAATAAAAAGAAGAAAATTTCGCTTTGGGAAATTATTTTAATTATTGCACTTGCAGTTTTTGCAGTCTGGTTTTTCTATTTTGACGGAAAATCTAAAATTGATTCATTTTTAACTAAAAACTTTAACACAACAATTTCAGAAATTTTTAATCCTGATGCAGAAAATCAAAATCAAACAGAAAATGTCCAAAATCCACAAAATCAGCAGGAAAATTATGGAAATTCAATAAATTCTTCAGCAAATTCAGAAAATTCGGCACAAGAATCAGCAAAATCAGCATTTATAAAAGACATTGAAATTCCACTTTGCCCCGCAACTTTAAATGGAAGCGCAGAAGATCACGAAGTTCATTCTTACAACGGATTTCAACTTTGCTACAGAGAATCTTACGAAGATGCAGAATGGGTTGCTTACGTTCTTACACGCGATGAATTAAATGCAGTGACTGAACGCTCAAACAAATTTCGTGCAGACAAGGCAATTTCTACGGGTTCAGCAACTCCGGGCGACTATACAAATTCTGGCTACGACCGAGGACATCTGGCGCCGGCAGCGGATTTGGAATGGAGCACAGAAAGTATGGAAGATTCTTTTTTAATGTCAAATATGACGCCACAAGCACCGGATTTTAACCGCGGAATGTGGAAAAGTCTCGAAGAACAGGTTCGTAAGTGGGCAGAAGAATTTGGTGAACTTGTAATTGTAACTGGCCCGATTTTAGAAAAAGATGCAAGCGAATACAAAAAAATTGGAAAAAATGAAGTTGCAGTTCCAGAATATTTTTACAAGGTTCTTTTAGCGCAGTCGTCAAATGGCACAAAATTCGGCCTTGCATTTATTTTGCCAAATTCAAAGTGCGAAGGAAGCATTTGGGATTACGCGTGCAGCATTGATAACGTAGAACAAAGAACAAATCTTGACTTTTTCAGTTTACTCGACGACCCAACAGAAAATCAACTTGAAGCAAACACAAATTTAAGTTTTTGGGAATAAATTTTTGTGCGGGCAAAAGATTTTTGTGTTAAGTGGCGGGATTTTTTTATGCTAACAGAAAAATTATTTTTCCAAAATATGCAGATATTCTACAGTTGAAGACGAGCAATATTTTGAGCGAGCATATTTGGGCAATCCCCAGAAAGTAGCAACGTTTCATAATTAAATTTAAGCGGAATCGTATTCTGAAAATATGATTTGACTTTTCCATAGGGAGCAACATAATCATTGTGAAGCATAACTTGCTCAATCGCTTCAGAATAAGTCAAATCAATTTTTTTAGAGCATTTTTAATATTTTTAAATTATCCTGGAATTTTTGATTTTTTTTTACAGTGGCAAATAATACGTTACGCCGACATTTAATTTTATAAGATTAA
>CAZDAY010000135.1:1520-5026 GCA_964503435.1 uncultured Treponema sp. | reverse complement strand
CGAGACTAAAGGGGCTCCATACGGGGCTAAGTCTTCTGCGGCTGCACTCAGCGCCATTTTTTCTGCAATAAACTTTACTTTTCTTCTTTCGGCGGCTCATCTTCTGCAGGGGGCGGCGGCAAATTGCTTTTTAAGTAAAAAACAAACTGTTAATTTAACAAAATAAATCGCACAATCACAAAAATAACATACAATTTTCTTGACAAAGCAAAACTAAGTCGTTAAATTAACATTAAATAAATAAAAATGCGAAAACCTAACACTGAAATTATTCAAAAAATTCAAAATTTAACAAAAGACTTACTCAAAGAAAAAACTTCAGAGCAAATCAGCATGAGAGAAATTGCTCAGCGTTGTGGAATTTCGGCAACAAACATTTATCATTATTACAAAAATAAGGACGAACTTTTTAAATCACTAGGAATTCAAATAAATCCGCAAAAAAATCAAACAGAAAATTCAAAAAAAGGGAGCACAAAAATGAAACTTATTTCAGACATGTTGGATTTTAGACCAAGTATTAAGGTTGTAGATGCAACTTTGCGCGATGGCGGTCTTTGCAATGATTTTTACTTTCCAGAAGGATTTGCAAAAGCACTTTACGAAGCAAATATAAAATCTGGCGTTGATTATATGGAATTTGGCTACAAGGCAGACAAAAATATTTTTGATGTAAACAAATTCGGACCTTCAAAATTCTGCGATGACGATTATATCCGTACAGTTGTGGGCGATGGGGAACATCCGGTAAAAATTGCTGTTATGGCTGATGTTGGAAGATGCAATTTCAAAGAGGACATTCACGAAAAATCAGAATCGCCTATTGATTTGGTCAGAGTTGCAACTTATGTTCATCAAATTCCAGCGGCGGTCGAAATGATTGAAGATGCTCACAAAAAGGGTTATGAAACCAGCTGCAATATTATGGCGATTTCAACTGCTCAGGAAAACGAAATTCGGGCGGCACTTGAAATAATTGGTCAGTCGCCAGTTGATGTTATTTACATTGTAGACAGTTACGGTTCAATTTATCCGGAAGAACTTGCAAGGCTTTGTGATGTTTTCAATGAATTTGCCCAGAAATATAATAAAAAACTTGGAATTCACGCTCACGACAATCAAAAACTTGCATTTGCAAACACAATAGAATCTGTAGGCGACGGAGTTGATTATCTGGACGCAACTTACATGCAAATGGGGCGCGGGGCTGGAAACTGTGCAATGGAACTTCTGCTCGGATTTCTTCACAATCCAAAATATAATCCTTACTACGCCTTTGAATTTATACAAAATTATATGGTTCCGCTAAAAGAATCTGGAGTTGTATGGGGCTACGATCTTCAGTACATTATGACAGGCCTTTTTAATCAGCATCCACGTTCTGCAATCGCATATACAAAAGAAAAGCGAAAAGATTTGGCAACTTTCTATCAGGAAGTTATGGGCTTAGATTGATTTTTTTTTTGACTTAGAGACTGTCCAAGAAGTTTAGAACGTAGTGTCATTCCGAACTCGTGTTTGGTGCACTGGTTTTCATTCTTTTTAGACAGTTCCATTCTTTTTTCCAAAACTTGAAAAATTTACAATTAAGTGCATGGTTCTACTTCGCTGGCATTGAGAAAATACACTAAAAAACGCTATATATAGTGTTTTATGTTTAAAAAATCCAAAAAAAACACCTAGATATCAAATATCGCAACATTTTAATTGAAAGTTTAAATCTAATTGATTATACTAGAACCAGGTCATTTAATTATTGTACTGTAAAATTTTTGCAAAAGACTTGTAAATCCGTCATCGTAGTATGCCGGAAACATGAAACTGCTGCAAAAGATTTTCTGTAAACAAAATTATAAGAGGTTTTATATGGTCCAAAAAGAAGAATGGAACGGCTTTAAAGGCCGCTTATGGAAAGAAGAAGTTAATGTTCGTGACTTCATTCAAAACAACTACACTCCTTACGATGGAGATAACAAATTCCTTGCAGGTCCAACTGCTGCAACTCAAAAACTGTTCAATGAACTGCAAAGACTTCAGAAAGAGGAACACAATAAAAAATCCGTTGGTTTAGATGGTAAGGAACGTAGTGGCGTTCTTGATATGGAAACAGATGTTGTTTCCGGTCTTACATCTTACGGACCTGGATATATCTGTCCGGAAGGAAAAGAACTTGAACAAGTTGTAGGTTTGCAAACTGACAAACCTTTGAAACGTGCATTTATGCCTTATGGTGGAATCCGAATGGCAGAAGAATCTTGCGAAATGTATGGTTACAAACCGAATCCGGAACTTCACAAGATTTTTACAGAATATCATAAAACTCACAATCAAGGTGTTTTTGATGTTTATACTCCGGAACACAGAGCAGTTCGTTCTGCACACATTTTAACTGGTTTACCAGATACTTACGGACGTGGACGAATTGTAGGCGATTACCGACGTATTGCTCTTTACGGAATTGACTTCCTCATCAAAGAAAAACAGAAGGATTTTGCAAATATTGGTGATGGAACAATGACAGAAGATGTTATCCGTCTTCGTGAAGAAGTTTCTGATCAAATCAAAGCACTTAAAGAATTAAAAGTTTTGGCTAATGCTTACGGTTTTGACATTTCAAATCCTGCAAAAACTGCAAAAGAAGCATTCCAGTGGCTTTATTTTGGTTATCTTGGCGCTGTAAAAACACAGAATGGTGCTGCTATGTCAGTTGGTCGTGTTTCTACATTCCTTGACATTTATCTTGAACGCGACTTAAAGAACGGAACTATTACAGAAGAACAGGCTCAGGAACTTGTTGACCACATTGTTATGAAGTTCCGCATGGTTCGATTTGCTCGTATTGAATCTTACAATCAGCTTTTCTCTGGAGATCCTATTTGGGCTACATTGGAAGTTGGCGGTCTTGGACAGGACGGACGCTCAATGGTTACAAAAAATGACTTCCGTTTCTTGCACACTTTGGAAAATATGGGACCAAGCCCAGAGCCGAACATGACTGTTTTGTATTCAAAACGTCTTCCTGAAAACTTCCGCAAATACGCTGCAAAGATTTCTATAGACACATCTTCTATTCAGTACGAAAATGACGATGTAATGCGACCTGTTTGGGGCGATGATTATTCAATTTGTTGTTGTGTATCTGCAACTCAGACTGGAAAAGAAATGCAGTTCTTTGGTGCTCGTGCTAACCTTGCAAAAGCATTGCTTTACGCTTTCAACGGCGGACGCGATGAAGGTTTGAAAAAGGGTATGCAGATTGGTCCGGAATATGCGCCTATTACAGATGATGTAATTGATGCTTCGAACTATCCGATGGTTGTTCGCAAATACAAGGCAATGCTTGAATGGCTTGCTGATGTTTACGTAAATGTTTTGAACGCAATTCACTATATGCACGATAAATATTACTACGAAGCAGAAGAACTTGCTTTGGAAGATACAGACGTTAAGAGAACATTTGCAACTGGTATTGCTGGTTTCAGCCATGTAGTTGATTCTCTTTCTGC
>CAZDAY010000135.1:0-1420 GCA_964503435.1 uncultured Treponema sp. | reverse complement strand
AGTCCTGGAGCAAATCCTTCTTACGGAGCAGAAACAAAGGGACTTATCAAATCTTTGAACTCTGTTGCTAAACTTCCTTACGAATACGCTTTGGACGGAATTTCTAACACACAGACAATCAATCCGAGTGCGCTTGGACACAACGAAGAAGAAAGAATTGATAACCTTGTAAACGTTCTTGACGGTTACTTTGATGTTGGACCAGAATCTGGACACGCTGGAGCACATCACTTGAACGTAAACGTATTTGGTGTTGAAAAACTCAAGGATTGTCAGGCTCATCCGGAAAAACCTGAATATGCAAACTTTACAGTTCGCGTTTCTGGTTATGCGGTTCGCTTTATCAACCTTACAAAAGAGCAGCAGGACGACGTTATTGCCCGAACATGCCACGCTTCTCTTTAGAAAATAGCGGTTATGGTGATTGAATATTAAAAATCACCATGAAGCATAAAAAAAACGCCTCTTGCAGAAATGTGAGAGGTGTTTTTGTTAAATAGTATAAAATAAGCAAAAGTTTTCCATAAAAAAGTTTCTATAATTTACAATTTATATCAAATATCACTAAAGGACTTAAGAATTTATGAAAAAATTATCATTGTTTTTACTTAGTTTTGCTTTTATGTTTGCCGGCTGCAAATCTTCAGCCCCACTTGTTGAAGGTGAATGGGAAACTCGTGCCCTTGAAATTGACGGTGTTGTTCAAGAAATTTGCGTTTCAAATATCAAAATCGAAAAAGGCAAAAACGGACTTTATTCAATCAGCGGAGATTCTGGCGTAAACAGATATTTTGGTTCTGCAAAAATAGACGAAAATTCTTTTGCCGTAAGAGATGATTTAGGAAGCACAAAAATGGCGGGTGAACCTCGTGCAATGGAATTTGAAGATAATTTTATAAAAACATTGATTGAAGCGGTTTCGTTCAAAACTTACAAAAAAAACGGTGCTGATTTTCTTGCGCTTGAAAATGCAAACGGAAGCGAAAAACTGCTTTTCATCAAAAAATAAAAAGCCAAAATTTCGATTTGTTCAGCCAGTGAGCGGAAATGACAATAGTGCAATCAAATTCAATTTAAAAATTTAACAAAACATTTTAAGGAAACATTTATGCAAGGTTATATTCATCAATTTGAAAGTTTCGGTTGTGTTGACGGTCCTGGCGCAAGATTTGTTGTCTTTTTCAGCGGCTGTCCTATGCGATGTAAATTCTGCCACAATCCAGACACCTGGAACATGAAAAAAGACGGAACTTTGTGGGAAGCCTCTGACGTTATAAAAGAAGCACTTACCTGTCGCTCTTACTGGGGAAAAAAAGGCGGAATTACTGTAAGCGGCGGAGAACCTTTGGTACAAATTGATTTTTTGCTCGAACTTTTTGCGCTTGCAAAAGAAAAAAATATTAACACTTGCATAGATACT
>CAZDAY010000134.1:0-5045 GCA_964503435.1 uncultured Treponema sp. | reverse complement strand
TTATAATACTAAATCAATTTGTATACAATTAAGGATTTATTTATAAAAATTCCATATAAAAACTTTCTAAAATAAAAATTTTCTAAGAAAACTAACAAAATTTTTTGTTTCAGCAATAATCAGCCAATTAACATAAAAATTTCTTGTTCGCTCACAATTATTTGTGTAAACAAAAAAATGGTGCTATAATTACAAAAATCGGAGAAAAAAAATGCCTATTTCACCTTACATAAAAGAAACTATGACCAGTAAAAGCGCTGGCGTAATCAGAAAAATGTTTGAAGAAGGTTTAAAATTAAAAGCAAAATATGGAAATGATAATGTTTTTGATTTTAGTCTTGGAAATCCAGATTTAGAACCGCCAGAAGAAGTTTTTAAAGCAATGGAAAAAGCGGCATCTCTTAGAGAAAAAAATGTTCACGGATATATGCAAAATGCAGGTTATCCGTTTGCCCGCGATGCAATGGCTCAAAAAACATCAGAAGAACAAGGCGTAAAAGTTTCTGGAGATTGCATTGTTATGTCGGTGGGAGCGGCTGGTGCTTTAAATGCGCTTCTAAAAGCAATTTTGTCTGCTGGAGACAATGTTATAGTCAGCACTCCTTATTTTACTGAATACAAACATTATGTTCATAATTTTGGTGGAAATCTTATTGAAGTTCCGTGTAAAAATGATTTTTCGCTGGATGTTGAAGCAATAAAGTCAGCTGTAAACGAAAAAACTGCAGCAGTTTTAATAAATTCACCAAATAATCCAACAGGTCGTGTTTATTCTGAAAAAAATATAAAAGATTTATCATCGGCATTAAACGAAAGTGCAAAAAAATATGGAAGAAAAGCATATCTTATTTGTGATGAACCATATCGAGCAATTATTTATGATAATAAAAACCTTCCTTCAGCATTTAAATATTATGATAGCGCAGTGATTGTAACATCTTTTGCAAAAAATTTAAGTCTTCCTGGCGAAAGAATTGGTTATATCGCAGTAAATCCCAGTTGTCCTGATAAAAATGAACTTGTAGACGCCTGTATTTTTACAACAAGGATTTTAGGTTTTGTGAATGCACCGGCGCTTATGCAGAGAGTTGTCGCTGAAAGCTGGAATGCAAAAGTTGATTATTCACTTTACGAAAAGCGGCGAAATGAGTTAATGGAAATTCTTGATTGTGCAAAAATAAAACATCTTGTTCCAGAAGGTGCCTTTTATATGTGGTGCAAGGTTCCAGACTGTTTTAATGATGATGATATGGCTTTTTGTGATTATTTAAAAAAATATTTAATTTTGGCTGCTCCGGGCAGTGGATTTGGTGGCAAAGGCTGGTTCAGATTATCTTATTGCGTAAGTGAAAATTGTATTTTAAATTCAAAAAATGCTTTTATTAAAGCAATAGAAGAGTTAAAAAAAATAAAACCTCAATAAATTAGTATAAAATTGTATACAAGTTAAAGTAAAGTATTAAATACACACGGAGGATTATATGAAAATTTTGATGGTTAGTGCCGAAGCGGTTCCTTTTGCTAAAACCGGTGGCCTTGCTGATATGGTAAGTGCTCTTGCAATTCAACTTGCAAAAATGGGGCACGATGTAAAAATTGTTATGCCTCGCTACTATAAAATTGACAGGTCAAAATTAAAGCATCTTGAAGGTCCTATGGCTATTGCTGCAGGACAAATTGAAACATGGTCTGCTGTTTATACAACAAAAATGCCTGGTTGCGAAGAACTTCCTGTATATTTTATTGACCATGAAAATGCTTTTGGCCGCGATGGAATTTATGGCGTTCCCACAGAAACTGATTTTCATGACAATCCATATCGTTTTAGTATTTTGTGCCACGGAGCATTTCAGTTATGCAGAAAATTAAATTGGTATCCAGACATTATTCACGCACACGACTGGTCAACTTGTCTGGCTCCAGTTCTTTTAAAAAACGTTTGCCGTTACTGCGGATTTGAAAAAACGGCTTCAGTTCTTACAATTCATAATCAGGGATATCAGGGACAATATTCAAAAGATTCTTTTCCAGCGTTAGGAATTGACTGGGGATTTTATTATGGTGCAGGATTTGAACATAATGGTGGCATTAACTTTTTGCAGGCAGGTGTTTCTTGTGCTGACATGATTACAACAGTTTCGCCGACTTATGCAAAAGAAATTCAAAGTCCTGAAGGCGGATTTGGGATGGACGGTCTGCTTCGGTTAAGAAGTGATGTTATAAAAGGAATTTTGAATGGCGCAGATCTTAAGCAGTGGAATCCTGAGATTGACAAAAAAATTCCGTTTAATTATTCAATAAAAGATATGTCTGGCAAAGCAAAATGTAAGGCAGAACTTCAACGGCGAATGGGACTTGAAGTAAATCCAAATATTCCTTTGGTTGGAATGATAACGCGCCTTGTTGAACAAAAGGGAATTGCAGAAGTTTTTGCTCCGACTTACGGTTCCATATATCAAATTTGTTCAGAAATGAAAATGCAGTTTGTTGTGCTTGGCAGCGGTGAAAAATGGTGCGAAAGGGAAATTAATACGCTTCAATCAAAACTTCCGAATTTTAAAGCTTATATTGGTTATGATGATGCGCTCAGTCATTTTATAGAAGCCGGAAGTGATTTCTTTCTTATGCCATCACAATATGAACCTTGTGGCTTAAATCAAATTTATTCTATGCTTTACGGAACATTGCCAATAGTAAGAAAAACTGGAGGTCTTGCTGATACTGTTGAAAATTATAATCAGGAAACAGGAGATGGCACCGGTTTTGTTTTTGAAAATCTTACGCCCCGTGCAATTTATGATACAGTCGGTTGGGCAGTCTGGGCTTATTACAATAAAAAAGAGCACATCAAAAAAATGCAGCAAAATGGAATGAAAAAAACTTTTGGTTGGGACGAAGCTGCAAAAAAATATCTTGAAGTTTACGAAGAAGCACTTTTTAGAGGCTGCGGAATAAAATCAGGAAATAAATAAAAATCAAAATAAATATCAAATTAAAGGCATAAAATATTTAAGCAAAAAAATCACTTAAGAAATTTATGCCTTTATTTTTTAAAATTCAAACCATTCTCCAGAAACAGAAAGATACCAGTCGCCCAATGAAACCTGGGAATTTGGTCTGTACCAGCTTATGCTTCCGTTATGGTTTAAAATCGCAATTGTGTTCGCTGTACAGGCAGTTTTTATTGGCATAGAAGCTGAGCGTTTATAACTCAAATTACGTTTTGTTGCTACATTGCAAGCATAAACTTGATTTTTTCCAAGATTTGTATAAACAACAGGAGAATTTAAAAAAGTAAAAGCAGAACTGTCCTGATCGTTTAATCTCAATATTGCTGTATAAATTCTAGTTGAAGGACTATAAGAAAAAAGTTCAGTTGTAAAAGAATCGTTTATACTTTTTATATTGATTCCGTAAAGAAGTTTATTTGCTCCATCGTAATCATAACTTAAAGAAAAAGCGACATTTCCGCTAAATTTCATAGGAACAGTTTCTTTTGTTGTAATATTTACAGAAATAATTGGCGAATCGTTTACTCCAGTTCCAGTTTTTGCAACAAACAATGTATTTTCATCAATTAAAACAGCATCTTGAATTGCAGTTCCAGAATAAATTTCACTAGAAAGTTTGGTTTCAAAATCATAAACATTTACAGATGAAGTTCCTAAAATGTAAACAATTTTATTTCCAAAAATTCTTAAATTCCTCAATTCATTTATTGGACTAAAAAGATTTTGTGCTGGAAGAGAACTATTTGTTAAATCAATAAGTTGAACGGCTTGTTTTGAATTTTTTGTCCACAAAACAACATTGTCTTGATATAAAGTAATATTTGTCTGGCTGGTATTTTTGCCCAAAGTTGTAATCATTCCAGTTTCGTATGAAGTTTTAAAAATCGAATCTTTGGTTAAAAGATAAAAATCGTTTCCATCAGAATCAATGTCATAAATTTTTTCGTACATTTTTTCAGTGATTGGAAATAAGGAATATGTTTCTGATTCTGGAATATCTGTCATTGTATAAAGATTTCCACTTTGTGTTCCCAAAATAATGTTTCCTAAATTTTTTGCAGCACAAGTAAAAGAATCCCTGCTTCTTAAACCAGTAAAATATTTTACAATAAGTGGGGCAGGCGGATTAAAAATCTGGCTGGTACCTGCTTTTAATTGATTTACAAGCATTGTTTCATTTATATATTTTAGTGCATAAGATCTTCCTTCATTTGTAATAAAATACAAACCCTGCTTTTCTTCATTATCCTTTGATGAAGAAAAAATAAGTGGCGATTTTGCTGCGTAAGTTCCAACAATCTTTCCATTAGTCGCATCTATCAAATAAATTGTATTATCTTTTACGCCAGCCAAAAATCTCATATTTATTTTTCCAGTACCGAAAAGTACTGTTTGTTCAAGACGGGCTTCTGTTGAAAATTTAACTTTTTGAGTCATCGTCTGCAAATTATAATAAATGATTGAGCCAGAAGGTGAATACATTACAGCAGTTTTTTCAGAATCACTAGTTTTTGCCAAACTTACAATTCCAGAAACATCATTTGCTCTTTTACTTACAGTTCCTGTTCTTGCATTAAAAATATAAGTTCCATTTACTGCTGCAGTTCCAACAATCAAATAATTTCCCTTTGCACTAAAAGAAATTGATTGAACTGAATCAGAAAAGCGCTTTGTAAACCGTCTTTCAAAAGTTTGAGAATTTATAACAATTATTCTGTGAGTTGAAACGCCATCAGTATCATAAACAGCAATGTCCTGAGTAACAGGATTCTGGCAAACAAGTTTAAGCTGCATATCGCTAATCTGATAATGTTCGCCCATACCATCATCTGACCATTTTACTAAAAATCCGTCATTTCCTGCTGAAAAAAATTGTGAATCATGAACCTGACTTGCAGATGCTATAAAATTAACTCTTCCTTCGTGAGATTGTGTTGAAGTATATTGAGCAAAAATTTTTAGATTTGCAGTAAGCAAAATCAATAAAGTAAAGAAAAAAAATTTTTTCATTTTTAATATTTTTAACATTTTTTC
>CAZDAY010000133.1:0-5051 GCA_964503435.1 uncultured Treponema sp. | reverse complement strand
CCTAAAGCAACAGTCTTCTGTCCAGAACCGCCAGATTTCGTACGTGAAGTGCCAGAGGATTTCTTTGCTAACACTGGGTCTTCTGTTGTGCCAGTCGTCTTCTGCGCTGACAGCGAATTTTTTCTTGTACCAGCAGATTTCTTTGCTGACGGAGATTTTTCTGTTGTGCCAGTCGTCTTTCGTGCTGCAGAAGATTTTTCTGTAGTGCCAGCGGTCTTTCGTGCTGCAGAAGATTTTTCTGTAGCGCCTGCCGTCTTTCGTACTGACGAAGATTTTTCTGTAGCGCCAGCGGTCTTCTGTGCTGACGGAGATTTTTCTGTAGTGCCAGAGGTCTTCTGTGCTGACGGAGATTTTTCTGTAGTGCCAGCGGTCTTCTGCGCCGTCTTTCTTCGAGTATTAGTTTTCTTGTCTGAATCTAAATCCGACTGTAAATTATTCGAGTTCTGTTTCGTAGCCATAATCAAAAGTTCCTTCAGCTCCTGCTGACATATTTTCTGTTTGTGTATTTTGCAAAGAAGACGCAACATCTTCAAGCAACTTTCTGCGTCTTTCCGCTTCTTCACGAGCCAAACGTTCCTGTTCCGCCCTTAAAGCTTCCTGTTCCGCTGCTAATTTTTCTGCTGCAATACGTTCTTCTTCCCTTCGCTTTTCTTCTTCGAGTGCACGCTGTTCAGCAATTCTCTTTTCTTCCGCTTTCAAACGTTCTTCTTCAGCCTTTCTGATATTTTCTTCTTCCGCAATCCGAATCAATTCATCACCAAGCAAAGCCAAAAGCCTTTCAATTTGTGCACGCTGATTATTATCCGGCTCAAGTTCCAGAAACCGCTTATAATCATCAATACTTTCCTGAATTTTCCCAAGTTTAAGACGTGCATTTGCCCTGTTTAAAACAGGATTTGAATACAAAGGATTCGCACTAATCGCCAAAGAATACCATTGTTCCGCCTTTTCATAATCGCCAGCAACAAAACAGGTATTTCCAGCATTAAACGCAAGAAGTTTTTTATCAGTTCCGCTAACATTCATTCCCTGTTCGCAAACGTCCAAACTCTTCGCATAATCACCAAGTTGAAAATACGCAAGCGAAAGATAAACAAATGCCTTAGGAAAATTTTTTGAATCGCAGGCACGCTTTAAAAACTCAACAGATTCATCAGGTTTGTTCTGTTTAAAAAGTTCCTCGCCACGCAAAAAATCCGAATCATTACTCGGCACTTGAGCAAAAATCACAAAGGAGAAAAAAATAAAAAGCATCAAAATAAAATTTTTCTTCATTAATAATATTATCTGAATTTTAAAGCCCAAAAACAAGTAAGACTTTATTTATTAAAAAATTTTTTTTGGAGCACATCTTCCGTACTAACCCGCTTTACTTCAAGAACATCTGTATACATTAAGTGGCGACAAGGTAAATTGCAACGAAACAATCTACTGGCACTTAGCACGCAAAAACTGAATAAAAAAATCCAGTGGCAAACAAGCAGTTGAAAGCAAAAGAAAAAAGCGTTAACCTATAATAATGTAGAAAAAGTTCAGCATTGCAAAATAAAAAAATAAAAATCTGAGGACAAAAAATTGAATACAGTTACTTGGGTCGTTATTCTAAGCGTAGTAATTGCCTTTATTGCAGTCATATCAATTTTTATCGTAAAAAATTTGCTGCAACCACAAAAAGTTTCAAGCGTAAAAAGGCTCATAAAAGAAGGAAAATATTCGCAAGCAGTTAAAATCGCAAAAAACATAATCACAAAAAATCCCAGAGATTTTGAAACTCATTATTGGCTGGGAAAAGCATATCTTTTAGACAACCGCCCTGAACTTGCGCTTATTGAATACAAAAATGTAAATCAAAATATGATTTTTAACGGCGATATTTCAGAAGTTGAATTTCGAAAAGAATACGCCACTTTGTGCAAAAAATACAATCAAACTGAAGAAGCATTAAAACAATATCTTTTGCTTACAAAAATGGAACCGCAAAACGCAGACAACGATTATAATGTCGGTCAAATTTACGAAGCCCAGGGACAGTCGGCACTTGCAATGGGATTTTATCAAAAAGCACTTACGGTAAACAAAAAACATGCAAAAGCCTACACAAGTATGGGTTATCTTCTATATAGAAGCAAACAGTTTGGTGAAGCAAAAAGTACAATCGAAACTGCAATAAAATTAAATCCGGGAAATTATTCAAATTATTATTACTTGGGAAAAATTTATAAAGACAGCAAGGATTTGTCTTCTGCGGTAAAATCATTTGAAAAGGCAGCTAGAGATCCGGAATTCAGACAAAAAGCACTTATTGAAAAGGGTTCCTGTCTTATGTTGGCAGGTTTAACTGATCAGGCAATAAACGATTTTGACCTTGCAATTCACGCAACAAAAGATCAAAACAGCAAAGAAACGCTTTTTGCAAGATACTTTTTGGGCGCTTGCTACGAAAAAAATCATAAAATCGAAAAGGCGCTTGACCAATGGGAAAAAATTTACGCTGTTAACAAAAAATTTAAAGATGTCGGCACAAAATTAAATCAGTACAAAGATATTCAGACAAATGACGGAATGAAAGAATATCTTACTGCTTCGGCAAAAAATTTTACTGAAATTTGCAAAAAACTTGCACTTGCGGGATTTAAATTAAATGCCCAAAAGATTGAACCAACAAATTACGGTTGCCAGATGCTTGCCACAGAAGACAAGCAACAAAACTGGACAAATATTCGCCACGAAGTTTTTCTGCTTCAGTTTTATCGCGAAACAGAACCGCTGGAAGACAAAGTTGTGCGAAAAGCAGTTGACACAGTAAAATCTCAGGGATTTCAACAGGGAATTATTGTTTCAAGTTCAGGATTTACGCCATTAGCAAATTCTTACGCAGAAAATCGGGCAGTAAATCTTGTGTCAAAAGAACAACTCGAATCAATTTTTAGAACAAGTGGAATTTAATTTTTGCAGAAAAATTAGCACTTGGTAAAGAAAATCCGCGTCAAAGCGAAAATTGCAATACAATCACAATGTCAACGAAGGAAAATAATGAAATTTTTATGCGTTTCCGACATGATAGATCCTCTAGTTTACTCCACCACAGTAAAAGAACGTTATGGCGATGTAGATGCAGTTTTTTGTGCCGGCGACTTGCCCATGGATTACATTGAATACATTGTAAGCACCTTAGGAAAACCAACATTTTTTGTATTCGGAAATCACAATTTAAATGAATTTAAATATTACAAAAATCCAAAATCAGCAGCAAGCGAACTGGAACTTTTAAAACACCGGCACGGTGCCGATTATGTAAGCAACCGCGTAATCCGCTACAAAAATTTAAATTTTACTGCAAAAAGCGGAAAAAAAACTCCGCTGTTAATTTGCGGCGTTTCTGGTTCAAGAAAATACAACAACGGCGAATGTCAGTACACAGATTTCCAAATGAAAATTCAACTTTTAAAAATGCTGCCCGCTTTACTTTGGAACAAAATTCGCTACGGTCGCTACTGTGATATTTTTCTTACGCACGCATCTCCGCGCCACATTCACGACAAAGAAGATCCTTGCCACGTAGGATTTGAAAGTTTTAACTGGTTTATAAAAAAATTTGAGCCTTCACTTTTAATCCACGGACACATTCATCTTTATGATTTACAGGAATCACGCTCCACAATTTCACATAAAACAAACGTAGTAAATTGTTATGCACATTTAATAATCGAATTCAATCAAGAAATTGATGATACAAAAAAATCAAAAAAAGACGAGGACAAAATTGAGCGACACGTTTATATCAACACAAGCCGATGACGATTTTAATAAAGCACGAAACAAAGCGCTCTTTAACGAACTTCAGCATTTGCTAAATCCAGAAGAAACAACCTTAATTTCATTTACCGACATAAAAAGTCTCTTGCGCCCAAAAAATGAAGTTTACTTAGGAATGCAAGTAATTCCCATAAAACTGATTGTTGGAAGTGAAGGACGCTACAAAGATTTTGACAATCACTTTTTTCCAAAAAGCAATTTTCTAAAGCAAAGATGGGAACGAGTTGACATGGCTCATTACGAAGATGTAACTCTTCCACCAATTACAGTTTACGAACTGGGCGGACTTTATTTTGTAAGGGACGGAAATCACAGAGTTTCAGTTGCAAAAATGAAGGGCATAGAATTTATTGATGCTGATGTAATAAGTCTCCAAAGTGAAATAAAACTTAAACCAGGAACTACAAAAGACGAAATGGTAAAGCAGGTAATCGCTTACGAAAAAAGAGTTTTTTATAATGAAACAAATTTTGGCGACATTACAGATTACTGGATGTTAGATTTTACAAGTCCCGGTCAATATGATGTAATTTACAATCACATTTTGATTCATAAATATTACATCAACATGGACAAAAAAGACGAAATTCCTATGCAAGATGCAATTCTGTCTTGGTTTAAAAATGTTTACACGCCAGTAATTCAAGCAATCGACAAATATAAAATTCTAAAGAATTTTAAAAAGCGCACTAAGTCGGATCTTTATGTTTTTGTAATAAAATATTGGGATGAATTAAAGCAAAAGTTTGGAAACGATTTTTCACTTGATCAGGCAGCCCAGAATTTTAAAAAATACAGCAAAAAATCTCCAGTTCTGCGGACTTTCAGAAATTTAAAAGCAAAACATCTTTTTAAAAAACAAAATTCTGAAACTTCGCAAAGCAAAATGGAAAGTCAAGTGCCGCCAAATCTTTCCACACCGCCAACGCAAGCATAAAAGCAAAAATTTTATCTATGAGTTTATCCAGTTTTGCATAAATTTCGTCGCAGATTTTACAGTGAGTTTTGAATCAGAAAAATCTTTCTGTTAAGGAGAACATAGAGAATAACATTTGTGTCAATTACAAAATTTTTCTTAGTTCCCATGATTTCTTAGATTTTAATGTTGATATTTGCAGTCTCATTCATCAATCCTCCGTTTACAGTTGGAATGATGGTTCTAAAGATAAACAATTTTGCGAGCAATAAAGATTGCCCGGAGTTAAATATTATAAAACATGGATTATCAGAACACT
>CAZDAY010000132.1:0-5096 GCA_964503435.1 uncultured Treponema sp. | reverse complement strand
GTTTTCATACCGATTTCACCACCGCAATCAGGGCAGATAAATTTCTGTGTTGCAACTGTAGTACGAGAGTTCTTACTGGCTCCAGCCATGACTATCCTCCATAAAAAAATATAATTTAAACTATCACTTGAATATACACAAAATCAAATTATTGTGTCAACTAAAAACATTCAAATTTTCTTAAACTTCAAGAGAATCTGAAGGCAATGCACGCCATTTTTCAAGTTGATTTTTTATCAATACATGACTTTCTTCAAGAATCAATTTTTCTTCTTCTTTATTTTTTGGCGCATCATAAACCTTTAAAACCTTTACGCGATAAGAACCTTTGTACAAATTTCTGAACACTTCATTTAATTTTGAAATTTTCCAGCCACCATCTAAAGCACAAACTGCAACCGGCAGATTTACACCTTCTTCAAGCCGTCGAAAACCTGCTGAATAAAAATTACCAAGTTCTCCTGAGCGACTTCTTGTTCCTTCCGGGAAAATTACAGGAATTTGTTCACTTTCATTTACACGCTTTGCAAATTTATCGATTGATTTCATGGCGATTCCAGCACCGCCAGTTCTAGGAATCATACAATGTTCCTGACTTTTTAACATTTTGCCGACCATTGGCGCTTTTGATAAAGCATCTTTTGCAACAAAACGAACTTTTTTATCATTGAAAAATTTTAAGTAAACCACAATATCCAAAAGACTCTGATGATTTGAAATGACCATAAATTTTTGTGGCAACTGTTCTTTAGATTTTTTATCACCCAGAAAATTAAAATGTTTGTAATACTTTAATATTGCAAAAACAAGTCTGGCTGAACGCGAAGTAATATAATTTGACCAGAAAAGTGCTAATTTTTTACTAAACGGATAAGAGAGCATCAGCATAAACGCAGGAAATCCAACGGCACTTAACAAACAAACAAGTGTAAGAAAACTAGACATAAATTTATTTTATTCCTTTTTGAAAAATTTTTCTACAGCACAGACAATATCTTTTGTGGGATTATACATTCTGCGCGACATTGGAACGCTGGTTGTAAAACGCTTGCCGTATTGCATTTCGACTATTCTGCGGTCCATTACAATTATAACTCCTCTGTCATCACTTCGGCGCATTAAACGGCCAAATCCCTGTCTGAATTTTATAACTGCCTGCGGAACACTTAATTCCATAAACGGTGAGCCACCTTTTTTTTCTATTGATTCACTTCTTGCTTCAAAAACCGGATCATTTGGAACGCTGAACGGAAGTTTTACAATTATCACCTGACTTAAACTTTCGCCCGGAACATCAACACCTTCCCAAAAACTTTCTGTTGCATACAAAACGCTCGACTTTTCTTTTTTAAATTTTTCTAAAAGTGCAAATCTGTCATCATCACCCTGCTTATAAACGCTAATTCCCTGCTCCAAAAGATTTGATTTTGTATTTAAATACGTATTTTTTAATGATTCATAACTTGTAAACAAAACCAGAGTGCTTCCTTTTGAGGCAATAATCAACTTAGGAACTGTCTGTTCAACATATTCTTGAAAATATTGACTTTTAGGAAACGGAGCATCATTTGGAACTGCAAAAATCACATTTGTTTTATAAGGAAACGGAGATTCAAAAATTCCCTTTTCAACACGTTCATTTTCTGCAAAACTTATGCCAGTTTTTCTCATCCAGTAATTAAAATCTGTGCCAGTCCGCAAAGTTGCACTTGTACAGACAACGCTGTCCATAACATCAAAAACGCCTTTATTCATAAGCGGTGCAATGTCCAGAGGAGTTTGAATGAACTGCGGAAAAATCAGCGCTTCTTCTCCGGGCTTTTTTGGTGGCAGACGGACTTTTTCAATCCAAAAAACTGTTTCTTGATGCTCGTCAAAATCTCCAAATTGCTTAGCCAAAGCCGCCATATCTTCAAGCCGGTGAATTATATTTTTTGTTTCCCAGACAGATTCAATTTCTTTGTTATCATCTGAAATAGTTTCTAAACTTGAACGCACAAAATCATTAAACTGAAGAAATGTCAGATTAAATTCTCCGAGTTTTTCAAAAAATGGCAAAAATTTTACTTTATTTTGTTCAGTTATTCTTGCTGTAAAATTTAGTTCCAGACATTCAAGCGCAGAAGTTTCCAAATCAATAAGTTTAAGTTTTAATTCGTTTATAAGAGAATTTGCCTGCGACAGAAAATTTTCCTTTTTTACAAAAACATCAATTTGAACCAAAAATCCGGCAAGTGCAGTTTTTTTTGTTCTATATAAAAGATTCAGCTGCTTTAGAATTTTAAAACGATTTATTGTTTCACTGAAAAAACTTGTGGCACTTTCTTCAATTCCGTGTGCTTCATCAAAAACAATTCGTTTGTACGGCGGCAAAACGGCTGCATCTTCGTATCCAATTCCAGACATTCGGCTTTCAATATCAGCAAACAAAAGATGATGATTTACAACAATCAAATTTGAATCTGAGGCTTCTTTGCGGATTTTCATTACAAAACAATCTTTTCTAAACGGACAGCGATTTCCTAAACAAGCATCGCTTTCGCTATTTACTTGCGACCAAACATTATCCGGCGGAAAAAATGACAAATCGCTCCGGCTGCCAGTTTGCGTAGTTTTTGACCATTCTATAATTTTATCAAAAAGTTCAGAATTTTCTGTAAAAAGGTCTTTTTCGTTTTGAACATCAGACAATCGTCTTAAACACAAATAATTCTGACGGCCTTTTAACAAAATGGATTTTAAATTTGTGCCGAGAATTTTTTGTGCGGCAGGAATATCTTTTTCAAAAATTTGCTGCTGAAGATTTATGGTTCCAGTAGAAATTACAACCCGCTCTTTATTTTTTTTTGCCCAGAGAATCGACGGAATTAAATAGGCGAAACTTTTTCCAACTCCAGTGCCCGCTTCAAAAACGCCAATTTTATTTTCATTAAAAGTTTTAGTGATTGCTTTTAAAAGTTCAATTTGAGATTTTCGTTCTTCATAAAACGGATTTTGTGCTGACAAAGGTCCTTCTTTTGAAAGATAGATTGAAACTTCGTCTTGAGAAAGTTTTTCGATTTTTTTTGATTTAATTGGTTCAACAACAACATAAACTTTTGAAACATCATTGTTTACAATATAAAAGCCCAAAGAACTGTCGGTGGAATTTGCGGCAACATTTTGATCTTCTTCACTAGGATGAATATTTCCAGAAGGATGATTGTGGATAAGAACATGTCCTTCGCGGGCAAAATTGTAATTTACAACAACTGAATCAATATTTCCTCTTGAACCGACTTGAACTTGAACGACAATTCCATTTTCATCAATTTTTCCAACCCAAAAAACTTCATTTCCATCAGCGCCAATAATATCTTTTCGCATTGATTGAATAACCTGGTCAGAAAATCTTTCTTGAGAATCCATGGGAATAATTTTAATAATTTCTTGACATTGTGTCATTCATTTTTTTCTTTAGTTTTTATTTTGATTTTGATGTAAGAAACTGACAGTTGCTTTAGTAAAGTGGCGGTTTTGTTTGCTAAGCGGTTACGCTTGAATAGACTGGCGGTTGCTTTCTTGCTTAAGCGGCAGTTTTGTTAGTAAAGTGGCGGTTTTGCTTGCTAAGTGTTTATCGCTGTAGTGAAGCGGGTTTACAGAGGACTTAGCCCCGATTGTAGTGGGCCGCCGCAGGCGGATTGTGGCGTTTTTTTTTAAACGGCACAATGAAGGCTTTTGCCGGAACCACGAAAAGCGGGTTTACAGAAGATTTTAACTTAACCGATAAAATTCATACAAAACAGAAAAATATGCTCCAAAATAAAATAAAAAATTATTACATTATCATTTAATTATTCGTTTATGTGAAAAATATCACAGTGTACATTTTTTTATGTTATTTAAATCACAATATTTTACTTTTTAGGCGTTTCTACAAGAAATTTTCAGATATTATGAAATTAAAAGTATTAACACTTGATTTTAAATGGTTTATAATAGAAGTAATGTTTCAAAATTAGGGATTTTTTCACTTAAAAAATTTTAGGTGAAAGTGTAGGAGAAAATTTTTATGGCAAACAAAATTACAATTATCGGTGCAGGCCAAGTTGGCTCAACAGTGGCTTATGCTTTAACACTTAAACAACTTGCTTCAGAAATTCTTTTAATCGACATTGCAAAAGACAGAGCAATGGGTGAAGCGATGGACATTCGTCAAGGAACGCCTTTTATTGGTCCGGTTTATGTTCACGATGGTGATTATGCAGATGCAAAGGATTCAGATGTTGTAATTCTTACTTCTGGTGTTGCAAGAAAACCTGGTCAGTCGCGTCTTGATCTTGCACAAACGAATGTTGATATCACAAAATCAATTATTCCACAGATTACAAAGGTTGCGCCAAATGCACTTTATGTTATTGTTGCTAATCCTGTTGACATTCTTACTTATCAGTTTGTAAAAACTTCTGGAATTCCTGCTGATCGTATTTTTGGTACAGGAACTATGCTTGACACTGCCCGCTTTAGAGCCAGAATTGCAGAAACTTACAAGGTTGCACAGAAAAATGTTCACGGCTGGGTTTTTGGTGAACATGGAGATTCTTCTTTTGTTCCATGGTCGCTTGCAAATATTGGTTCTATTCCAGTTGACAGTTTTGCAAAATCATTTAATGGAAAAGAAGAACTTCCTAGTTTTGATAAAAACGATGTTGAGGATTACATTCGTAAATCTGGCGGAATTATTATTGCAGCTAAAAAATGTACAAATTACGGAATTGGCGTTACTACAGCAAATCTTGTGGAAGCTTTAAATTACACAACTGATTCTGTTCTTACTATTACTTCTTATCTTAACGGTGAATATGGAATTAGTGATGTTTGTTTGAGCATTCCGACGATTGTTGGTAATAACGGCATAAAGGGTCGTCTTTCGGCTCCTCTTCTTGATTCTGAACTTGATTCTTTGCGCCATAGTGCTGAATGTCTTAAAGATGTTATTTCACAGTTAAAATTCTAATAAAATATTTTTGAAACCTTGGGGATAAATATGGAAAATTATCGCATTGAACACGATTCTATGGGAGAAGTTAAAGTTCCTGCAGATAAACTTTGGGGAG
>CAZDAY010000131.1:3211-5132 GCA_964503435.1 uncultured Treponema sp. | reverse complement strand
GTTAAAAAAACATAAAAATAATAAAAATAATTTTTTAAATAACCTATATAAATAATCTTTCTTACGTTCAAAACTTCACATTTTTTTTCAAGCGTAGCATTTTCGCCAGAAAAATATAATTTTGCAGAATCAGAAACGTAAATTCTAAATTCATCTTCCGCCAGATTTGGATTTTCAGAAATCGAAACGTCAGAATTTTTAAAAGGTAAAATAATCGCATTTATGTCGCCGGAACAAAGTCCTTTTAAAATTTCTTCACTTTCCTGCTGAATTTGCGACTTTTCTTTTTGAAGCAAAGCATTTTGATTTTGCAATTCATTTTTTTCGAGGATTAAAGAATTCACTTCGTTAACGCTCGCATTTGCAAGTTCAGTTCCAGCATGTTTTGCAGTTTTGGAAATCGACAAAACATAACTTTGAATTGCATTAGATTTTTTTTGCGGAAAAAGCGAAAATTCTCTTTCCAAATTAGAAATCGAATCATAATAAGACTTTTGATTTTGAACTGCAGTTTTAAAATTTTGAGAAGCTTCGCTGTTAACTTCTCTGTTCAAGTTATAATCATTTGAATAATTGTTTGAAGTTCTAACCTGCCTTTCCAAAGAATTTGAAACTGGCGGATCATACTGACTTATAACGTAGGCCACAAGTTCATTTTGTCGCGCTAAATCTTCTTTTTTAGTTTGCTCAAGTTCTCTACGAGAATCTCCAAGTTTATTTTCATAATTGTTGACTAAAGAATTTTTTTCAGTTTCGTACAAAAATCTTTCAGAAGCCATTGCAGCTTTCTGTTCATTTGCCTGCTGAACTTTATCAGAATCGTACATTCTAAGTTTTTCTTCATATTCAGAAATTTCAGTCTCGACTTTTTGGATTTTTTCATCGTACAAAGAAATTTCTGCAAGTGTATTTTGATATTTTTCTTCAATAGTTCTTTGGCGTTGATTTTTTTCACTTCGCCTAAGATTTAAAGTTTCCAAAGTTTGAAGAGAAGTTTCCCGTTCTGCATTTGCACTCGCTGTTTCGCCCTGCTTTTGTGCTTCCAGATTATTTTTTTCTAATCGCAAAGATTTTAACTGTTCTTCAATCGCACCAACCTGATTTAAAAGATTTCGCAAATCAATGCTGCTAAAATCTTCAACCCTAACTTCAATTTTTCTATTTTTTACATTGATTGATTTTGTTATAGCAAAGGTAATAATTCCCATCAAAATAAAAACTATAAGAATCCAGCGCCAAACATTTTTCCACATAAAACGCGGACCATTTTTTCTAGTTGCAGCAAATTCTTCTTCGGTTGAAGACGCGGCAATTTTTCCAACTTCCTTTCTGATTTTGTCGTATTCTGGAAGAAAGCGGTCAATTTTTGCATCATCAGCATTTTCATTTTTATTTGACAATAAATTTTCTGACAAAGAATTTTCTGTTTGCTTTAATTTTTCTTTTTTAAATTTCATTTTGTTTTCATCTCCCACACTTTTTTCCAGCCATCTGGAGATTTTGATTTTGTTCCCATGCTTTCAAGATAAACCTGACAAAGTTCCAGTTTTGATTTTTTCATAATCGTTTTTGATTTTCGCCAATCGCCTTCGTAGTAAAATTTTAATCCTTCTTCAAAAATATCAAATTCTGTTTTTACTTCGTCATAAGTCCAACCGTCAACTTTATTATCTTTATACAATGGAAAGAAAATTTTTACGCCTTCAGTTTTGCCCTTAACCTGAACTGTAGCAATTTCATAAAACTCAAATTTTTCTTTTTCAGTTTCATCTTTTAAAATCTCTTCCATTACATATTTGCTGATGATAATCGGAACTTTAAAAATTCTTGTTAAACCTTCAAGTCTTGAAGCGGAATTTACATTGTCGCCAATTACAGTATTTGTCATTCGCAAAGATGAACCAACATTTCCGTATTGAAC
>CAZDAY010000131.1:0-3201 GCA_964503435.1 uncultured Treponema sp. | reverse complement strand
GAACAAGTCCGCCGTCAATTCCCACGCCAACATCAATCATCATAGCTTCATATTCAAGATTTTCCTGTGCAGAAAATTTCTTTTCTTTTTCAAGTTCGATTTTGCGTTCAGCCATCATTTTTCTGTGGAAAGCGGAATAAGTTGTAATTGCCCAAGCAGTTTTTACAGCGTCAGTTGATTTGTTAGTTTTAATATTTTCATCCAGACCATAACTTGCCAAAATCGCATCACCAATAATCGAACCAATTACGCCGTTATATTTCTGAACTTCTTTCATCACAGAATCATAATGAACTGTTAAAACTTTAAAAATTTTGTTCCCAAGAATTTCTGTCCGGTAAGTAAAATTTTTTATATCACTAAAAAGAATTGTAATTTCACGACTATCACCAAGTAAACTGATTGATTGTTCCTTTCGCACTTCGCGAGCAACATTCACTGGAACAAATCGCTGGAAAATATTTACAATATTATCAATCGTTCCAGAAAGCGCATTAAAACTTGCCGCCAAATAAGAAATGTCGTCGTTTGGAGCATTTGACAAATCGATTTTTTTAATTTCCGCCTTTTTTTGCATATCGTACATTGCAGACGCAAAACCTTTTATATTTGAAAGTAAACCGTTTAAAATTCCAATTCCAAATCCAATGATAATAAATGTAAGAATCAAAATAAAAACTGAAATAATACCGAAAATTTTATACAGGGAAGTTTGTGTGTCTGCCCGCAAATCCGCACGAACTATAAAACATTGCCAATCAGAATTATATTTAAAAACGCCAAAAAATTCTTCGCCGGTTGGAGAAACAAAATTCAGAGAACCTTCCTGTTCTTGAAAAGAAGCAAAAATTTCCAAATTTTCCCTGTCAGTAAAAGTTTCCCAATTTTCATCTTGAACTGTTGAAGCAAAGAAAATAATTTTTCCGGTTGGAAGCACGCCAAAAGCAACGTTATGTTTTTCTTCGTCAGCAATACATTTTTTTGCGTTTTGAGTAATCGCATCCAATGCGTTTTGATTTGCATTTTCTTCCTGTGAATAAGATTTTATTTGAAACTGATTTGCAGCAGTTGAATAAATTTCAGTTAACTGACTTACGAGAATTTTATTTGTAAGATTGATTACTTCACTTCGCGAAAGTGTTAAAGCGATAAAATTTGTGGCAAAACTTAAAAGCAACATTAAAACTATAAAGACTGCAAGAATTTTTGAACGAACTGGAATAATTTTTGTTCCGCCAACATAATTTTTAAATTTTAATTTTTTTCGATTTTCTGAAGATTTTTTATTTTGATTTGAAATTTGATTAAATTCTTCTTTCATAATTTTGATTTTATCCTCATTGCTTAAAATGAACAAGAATATTATCTTTTTAATATGAATAATTTTGATGATGATGAAAAATTTGCTGATGAAAATAAAGTCGCCGCTTTAACTGAAAGTTCTGCCGCTTCAAGAGAAAATTCTGCAACTTTAACTGAAAGTTCCGCCGCTTCAAGCGAAAATCTCGCAGAGCAAAGAGAAACCTCGCTGAGTAAAGAGAAAATTTCCATCGAAACTGAAAATGTCGCCTCTAAACAAAAATCAAAAACTTCAAACGGAAAAACTCTTGTAAAAAAGGGAATTTCACTTTCAATTCTTACACTTTTTTCGAGAATTTTAGGTTTAATCCGCGAGATGACAAAGGCAAAATTTCTGGGAACTTCCGCTTTTTCAGATGCATTCGGAATAGCCTTTATGATTCCAAATTTGTTCAGAAGACTTTTTGCTGAAAATTCAATTTCAGTTGCATTCATTCCAACATTTAAAACCTACCTTGAAGATTCTGACAGTCCGCAAGGAAAAAAATCAACACAAGATTTTATAAACGCCACATTCACTCTGGTAAGTTTTCTTACAGCAGTTTTTGTAATTTTAGGAATAATTTTTACTCCGCTGATTTTAAAAATTTTTTACAGTACGCAAGACATTCAGTCAATGAACGAAGCAGTTATTTTAACAAGAATTATGTTTCCGTATCTTTTTGTGATTTCAGTTGCGGCATTTTTTCAGGGAATTTTAAACGGACTGAAAATTTTTTCACCTTCAGGTTTTACTCCTATTCTTTTCAATTTGATTGTAATTCTTGCGACTTACATTTTATCACCTTACACAAAAAATCCTGCAAGAGCCATGGCAATCGGCGTAATTTCCGGCGGAACAATTCAAGCCTTATTTCAACTTCCGTTTGTTTTAAAAAATAAATGGAAAATAAATTTCACTTCACTAAAAAACGCTTTTACAAATCCGGGAACAAAAAAAGTTATTGCCTTAGTTGGCCCAACAATTTTAGGAATGGCTGGCTACCAGTTAAACGATATTGTTTCCAGCGCACTTGCAACAAGAGCAGGCGAAGGCGTTGTTTCATCTTTACAATATTCTCTTCGGCTCCAAGAATTGATTTTGGGAATTTGTGCAGTAACAATCGGAACTGTAATTCTTCCAGATTTAACTTCTTACGCAAAAAAGCAACTTTGGTCGTCTTTTAATTCAATGCTTTCCACATCAATCAAAATTATGACTTTCATTTCAATTCCAATAACATTTTATGCCTTAGTTATGGGACGAGAAATTATCACATTAGTTTTTGCAAGCGGACAATTTAATGAAAATTCCATAAAAATGACGGTTGAAGTTTTTAATTTTCATATAATCGGATTATTTTTTATTGCAATAAACCGAATTGTTTCGCAATCATTTTATGCACAGCAAAACACAAAATTGCCAACGATTGCAGGTTTAATAAATTTTGCTGTAAACATAATTCTGGCTCTTTGCTTAGTAAAATTTTTTGGCGGAAAAGGAATTGCACTTGCGCTAACTTTGGCGAGTTGTGTAAATACGATTTGTCTTTTTGCGTTCATGAAAAAAACAAAAAATCTTGATTTAAAAATGATTGTAAAATCTACAGTTTTTTATGCATTTAAAATGATAATTCTTTCGGCACTTTGCTGTGTTCCAATTTATTTTCTTAAAAATCCGCTTTTAAAAATTTTCGCAAATCACAGCAGAATTATTTCACAGGGAATTCCAGTTTTAATAAGTGCAATTTGCTTTTTTGTACTCGGAATTATTTTGATGATTTTAACAAAGGATCCGTTAATCAAAATCCTAAAAAGTAAAATAAAAAAATGAATTTTAATGAAAACCTTGCCCACGTGCAT
>CAZDAY010000130.1:0-5135 GCA_964503435.1 uncultured Treponema sp. | reverse complement strand
CTGCAACTTCCGCTAAGAAAACTGCCGGTTCTACCGCCGGTTCTACTAAGAAAACCGCAACTTCCGCTAAGAAAACTGCAAATTCAAAATCAAAAAAGGTAAATAAATGACAGAAAAATCAATTTTGGCTAAAAAAAGTTTTCTCAGAAGTTTTTCAACATTGCTTGGAGCACTCTTTATTTGTCTTGGAGTTTTTACATCAAAAAGCGCAGTTGACAATGAAATCATTTATTCATCGCAAAATTTAATTGTAGTTTTAGTTTCAGCCTGTCTTGGAAAATTTTCAGGCGCTGGAGCAACAGGAATTTTTATAATTGCAGGCTGTCTGGGACTAAAGGTTTTTCCCGGATTTTTAAGCGGATTTATTTCATTTTCAAACGAAAACGCAGGATTTATTTTGGGATATTTTATTGCTTCTATAGTCACGGGAATTATTGTGGGCGAACCTTCAGAATACGAAGCAAAATTTTCATCAAAAAAATTATTTTTAAATCTTCTGGCAATTATTTCAGGATTTTTGATAATTGAAATCAGCGGAATTTTATGGTTTTGCAATTCAACAAATTATAATTTTTTCAAAGATTTTCCAAAAGTTTTTTCAGATTTAATAAAACCTTACATTTTAAACGAAATTATAAAAATTTTTATTGTGATTTTTATTACAAGTTTATTGCGCCCAATTATCGCAAAAATTCTTTATCCTATTTCTGAAAACGAAAAAGAAGCACAGGCCTTACTTGAAAAAATGAAAAAAAAATCAGAAAATAAATCAAAATAGGAGATTAACCAGTTTCTTCTTTTCATTACAGAAACGCTAAAAAAGTCAATCTGAAGTTTAAACTGATTTCTTGACTTTTTATGGGGAGAAAAAAAATGCGTTGTCCATATTGCGGAAGTTTAGACGATAAAGTTATTGAATCAAGAACAATGGGAAATGGAAGTTCAATTCGCAGAAGAAGGGAATGTTTAAGTTGCGGATTAAGATTTACAAGTTATGAACGAATTGAAGAAAAGCCTTTTATGGTTGTAAAAAAAGATGACAGGCGAGAACCTTTTGATATAGAAAAATTATCGCGGGGAATTGAAAGAGCGCTGGAAAAACGCCCTGTTTCAACAAGTATGATTGAGCAGATTACCACAGAAATTGAAGATGCTGCTTATCAAAAAGGAAAATCAAGCAGAGAAATTTCAACTTCTGAATTAGGAGAACTTGTTCTTTCAAGACTTTACGAAATTGACAAAGTTGCATATATAAGATTTGCAAGTGTTTATAAACATTTTAATAATATTGATGAATTTATTCAGGAAATCGAAAAAATCGAAGAAAAGAATAAAAGCCTTTAAATCATTTAATTATGTGTACGCAACTGCCCTTTTTCTTTCTGATGATGATAAGGAACTTGCACGTGTGCAAAATCTTCAGAAAATACAGAAAATTTTAGAAAATTTTGCTAAGTAATTTTGACAAATTTTAATAAATCACTTGACACTTTTTCTTATATTTTATATAAATAATGCATATTTTGGTGGCGTAGTCCAGTAGGTAGAACAACGGACTCATATTCCGTATGTCACAGGTTCGATCCCTGTCGCCACTAATTTTAGGCATTCCAGAAGAAATCTTATTTTAAGATTAGCGGAATGCCTTTTTTGTTTTAGATTTAAATCATCGGATTAACGAATAAAAAAGCGAAACTTTAGCAAAGAGGACAATATGAAAGCAGAAAAATTTAAAAGTCAATTTAAAGGCAGAAGTTTATTAAATTGGATTGATTGGCAGCCGAAAGAAATAGAACAAATTTTAAATTGGGCAATTCAGGTAAAAAAAGAAGCGCATAATGGCGAAGTTCATCAGCGGTTTTTAGGAAAGACAATTGCTTTGATTTTTGAAAAACGCTCTACCCGTACAAGATCATCTTTTGAAACTGCATTTGGAGAAGAAGGCGGACATCCGGTTTTTATGTCAACTGACGATATCCAGCTGGGCGGAAAAGAAAGCGTAGAAGACACGGCCCGCGTTTTGGGAAGAATGTTCAGCGCCATTGAATTCAGAGGTTTTAAACAATCACACGTTGAAGCTTTAGCAAAATTTTCTGGAATTCCGGTTATAAATGGTCTTACGGACGATTTTCATCCAACTCAGGTTTTAGCCGACATTATGACTTTAAAAGAGAACTTTGGAAATTTAAAAGGTTTGACTCTTTGTTTTTGTGGTGACGGACGAAACAATATGGCACGTTCGCTTATGCTGATTTGTGCAAAATTCGGAATTAATTTTTCTATTTTTGCGCCAAAAGAACTTTTTCCAGATGAAGAAATAATAAACATTTGCTCTCCTTTTGCTAAAGAATCTGGCTCTAAGATTTCGATTTCTGATGAAATTTCAGTTGTAAAAGGCGCAGATTGTCTTTATACTGATGTTTGGGTTTCTATGGGAGAAGAATCACTAAAAGAAGAAAGAACAAAACTGCTTAAACCTTATCAAGTAAACAAAAATCTTATGGCTGCAACAGGAAAATCCAGTACAATTTTCTTACATTGTTTGCCGGCAGTTAAAAACCAAGAAGTTACAGAAGATGTTTTTGAAAGCAATGCAAGTAAGGTTTGGGATCAGGCTGAAAACAGAAAACATACAATAAAAGCAATAATGCTGGCGCTGATTTAATTTGTTTTTTTTTCAATTATGAACTAAAATAAATCATAAAGATTTGTGAATTTTTTTTGCGAGTTTTTAAATATTAAATGTTTTAGTCTAAATAAAAAGCAAGGATGGTGTTTTTCATGAAAATGTTTTATTCAAAAAGATTTATTACAGCACTTTTAGTTTCTTTTGTAATTGTTTTGTCATCAGTGGCTCAAGAAAATCAAAATTCAAAACCAATTTGGGATCATGGTGATAATGTTTCAGATATTACATATCAAAATGTTCAAATTTATAAAATTTATGATTCAAAGGACGCTTATGTTGTTCTTTATGCAAAGGGCGGAATTAACGTTGGACAGGTTACTATTCCAAAATCATGGGCAAAAACAATGCCTAGAAAACTTGAGTTTAGAAATAAACCAGTAAAATTAAGTCCTTATATGACAGTTATAAAGCAAAATGGCGAGTTTTTAAAAGTTTGGCTTACAATTCCTTCTAACAGGCTTGATTCAATTTGGGGAGTTTTGCCGAACGGAACACAAATAAGTGATGTTGATAAAGAAAGTCTTGAAATTGAATATTGATTTTAAGTGTATTTTCTGACTTATAAAATTAAAATGTAAAATGTTTTAAATTTACTTAACAAAAAAGAGGCTGTTTTAAATTCTTGAATTTTTGAGAATAAAAAATCAGTCTTTTTTTTTGAGGAAAAAAATGAATATAATCAGCAAAAATCAAATTTCTTCTTTTAAAAAATTTATAGATTCGCACGAAACTTTTATTATCGCTGGTCATAAAGAACCTGATGGAGACTGCGTTTCAAGTTGTTTGGGAATTTCTTTTATTCTTGAACATTTTAACAAACCTTACATAATTTTTAATCTTGGGCCATTTAAACGAAATGAAATAAAAAAATTCAGCGATAAATTTGTAAGTGAAATTCCATTTATGACTCAAACTGAAATTGAAGAATGCGGGCTAATTATTGCAGATTGTTCAGAACTTTCCAGAATTGGAGAAACAGAAACTGATTTAAAATCTTTTGATACTTTTATAATTGATCATCACAAAACAGCAAATGTTGAAGGCGAAAATAATATTATTGATTCCACTTCTCCGGCTGCCGCTTGTCTTGTTCAGCAATTATTTGAATCACTTGTAGGGAAACCGAATGAATACCAGGCATACGTATTTTTCTTTGGTCTGGCAACTGACACAGGATATTTTAGATATTTAACAACTGATTCTAGCGAAGTTTTTAAAGCAAGTGCGCGACTTGTTGATTATGGAGCGAATCCTAAAAAAATTTATCAGGAAATTACCAGCGGAAAAGCATGGGACACCCGCAAACTTTTGGGCATTTTGTTAAACCGAGCAGAACGTTATTGCAATGGAAAACTGGTTGCAACTTACGAAACTATGGAAGACACAAAAAAATATGCTCAGGAAGGCAGAGATAGCGATGCACTTTATTCTTTGATGCTGGAAGTTGAAAATGTTGAAGCGGTTGTTTTTTTGCGCCAGGAAAGTGAATTTAATTGTACAATGGGTTTACGGTCAAAAGATGATTGTGATGTAAGCCAGATTGCGGCAAAATTTGGTGGCGGCGGTCATAAAAATGCGTCTGGTGCTAGCACGGAAGGAAGGATAGAAACAATTCTGCCTGTTGTTATAAAAGAATTTTCTAAGGTTTTGTAGATTTTAACTGCGGATTTTATTTATAGCCGACATTGTCATTAAATAGAAAATTATTCTGTGCTAACTGCCGGCAGATTGCTGCTCACAATGACACAGAGTATTCATCATGCAATTTTAATGCGGACTTTTGAAGCGAAGCCTACACTTTTATGGCGGACTTTTAGATTTGCAAAACATAAAGTATTATTTTTTGATTTTTCTTTGGAGCACATCTTCTGCTTACGACCCTCTTTTCGCACTTCCACTTTCGTTCCATTCTTGCTGTCGCAAGAACGCCTTTGGCGGTGCTACAATAGGGGCTAGGTTTTTCTGCAAACCATAAAACAAGTTAAAACTCACAGAAACTGCCGACACATCATTTTGATGCACAAAGCAACAAAGCAATTTTTACAAGCTTTAGTAAAAAAACTTACAGAAAAAAAAATCTAACTAATCTGTTAGAAAATTTAAGTCAATTCAGCAAAAATCCAATTAAAATTAAAAAAAATCTATAAAAAAAAAGCAAATTTTTGTGCTTTTAACTGAAATAAAAAAAACTAACTGCTTTAGTTAGAAATTTCTGCTAAATTTTGAAAAATCTAACACAAATCAGTTAAATTTTTCAAATATCCAGCAAAATATCTAACAAAATCTAACTAAAACTTAACAAATAAAATCTAAAAGGAAATGTAAATAAAAAAAATTTTTCTTTGCCCTAAAATTTAAAACCTAAAAAAAAACGCTATATATAGTGCAAAAAAATCCAAATCATAAAAAATCACCACAATACAACTTAAAAAATATAAAATTAAAT
>CAZDAY010000129.1:0-5200 GCA_964503435.1 uncultured Treponema sp. | reverse complement strand
ATTATTGATTTCACGGATTGCAGGCAAATCTCTTATTTCACCAGAAAAATCCAAAACAGAAAAAATTTCATCTTTTGCTTTTTCAAGATTTGGCATTGATGAAACTAAATTCTGAAGCAATGGAATTTCCTGTTCAAGACTTGCACTAAAAATTGATTCGCGAGCATTTTCTGAACTTGTGCAAAATAAACCCAAAGCAAAAATTTCTTCTTGCAAAAGTGA
This sequence comes from uncultured Treponema sp., assembly GCA_964503435.1. GTDB lineage: Bacteria > Spirochaetota > Spirochaetia > Treponematales > Treponemataceae > Treponema_D. The sequence goes on along the minus strand of CAZDAY010000129.1, from coordinate 4,978 downwards.
TGAACCTTCAATTCCTAAAATTTTAAAAAATTTTTTAACTGGCGGCCAACTGGAAAATTTAAAATTGCTTGCTGAGTTTAAAAGTAAAAACCATTGCCGTCCCAAATTTTTTAAATAATCAATTTTGTTTTTATCCGAACATGCTTCACGAGTTTTTAAAATTTCTTTTCCTTCATCGCTAGTTGCAAGTTCCGCAATAGAATCCCTAATTCTGTAAAAATCTAATTCTTGCGCAATTTGACCTTTTAGAAATTCATCTCTTTTGTTTCTTTCAGATTTTTCATCTAAGATTTTATTTTGATTTTTATTTTCAATTTCCTGCATTTTATTCATTTTGTTAAGTTTTTAATTAAAATTTTGCTAGATTTGATATCAAAACTGAAAAACTGTCATGGGCTTGCCTAACAAGTTTATGGTTCGGCAGGCGCACCAACCGTGGTTCGACAGGCGCTTGCTGAGTTTATCGAAGTACACCAACCGTGGTTCGACATTGCGGATACTGAGCAAAGTCGAAGTACAATCACCTATTTTCATTCTTATGGGACATCCCCTCTGTTTAATGACAGATTTTTAGTTTTTAAATTTTTTCATTGAAAATCGCATCGAGCAATTCTTCTGTGTTGTTTACGATTAAACTTGCGTTGTGCTGTTTTAAAAATTCTGTATCACGAAATCCCCAGCTTACGCTAATACATCTTGTTCCTGCATTTCTGGCAGTTTCTATGTCAACATCAGAATCACCAACATAAATTACATTTTCTTTTTTTACATCAAGAATTCTTATAACTTCATTTAGTGAATCCGGAGAAGGTTTCCTTTGAATTCCATTTCGTTCGCCAACTGCCGTTTCTTTTTTTATACAATCCGAAAAATAAAGTTCAGCAAGTTCTTTTACTTGAGCGTCAGGTTTGTTAGAAACAATTCCAGTTTTTATTCCGTGAAGTTTTAAATTTTTTATTGCATCAATAACTCCGTCATAAGCTTTTGTTTTGTTGCGATAATTGTTTGCGTAATCATTTTTTAATTCATCCAGACATTTTTCAAACAGGGGATTATCTTTTCCACCGGGAATTGCTCTTTCCATAAGTTTTGAAATTCCGTTTCCCACAAAACATCTTATTTCGTCAAGCGTTCTAAGTGGAAAGTTAAATTTTTTTAATGCATGATTACAACTGTCTTTTAAATCTTCCAAAGTATTTAAAAGTGTTCCGTCCAAATCAAAAATTACAGCGTGTACCATTTTATTTTCCTTTTACGATGATTGATTTTGCAAGTTCATTAAAAAAAACAATCTGCACAAACGACCCGCCTGCCGGTCGGACAGGAGTGCGGAAGCCGTGTTTTTAAGCAGGGTTCTTGCCGAAAGTGCATTGTTTAGTGTTTTTTAACTTTAAATTAATCATTTAAATTTTTAAAGATGATCTTACTAAAGATGCAGCAAAGCAAAGTACAAAAAATATTGCGTTTACTAAAACAATGCTTGCTCCACTTGCACTTCCTAAATAGAACGAAAGAGAAAGCCCAATAATTCCGCTTGCAATAGAAATCAAAACGCTCCAACTAACATATTGTCTTGAATTTTTTGAAATCATTCTTGATGCTGCTGCCGGAAGAACAAGCAATGAATTGATTACAAGAAGTCCTGTCCATCTTATGCTTACCGTAACGATTGTTGCTGTTAACAATGCAAATATTTGTTCAATCAAAAAAGTTTTTATTCCCCGGCTTTTTGCGAAAACTGAATGAATGTTTGTAAGAATCATTTTGTTGTAAAAAATTATATAAACTACAAGTAAAATCATCATGCAAATTACAAGCATTAAAATTTCTAATGGCTCTATGCTTAAAATGTCGCCAATAAGATATTTTTGATATCTTTTAAAATTTCCTCCTAAACTTAAAAGTACAATTCCTAAAGCAACTGATGTTGATGAAAAAACGCCAATAATTGTGTCTGCACTGGATTTGCCTTTTATTTTTACGCTGATGATTAAAAATCCTAAAAGCCATGAAAATATGAGCATGCTGACTGTTATGTTTCTGATTCCTAAAATTACGCCCAAAGCAATTCCTGTTAAAGCCGAATGTCCAATCGCGTCAGAAAAAAATGACATTTTGTTAGAAACTACGCTTGTGCCCAAAATTCCAAAAAGCGGGCAGGCGATTAAAACTGCAAGAAAGGCATTTTTCATGAAATTTGGTTCAAGCCATGTAAACGGCAGAATTGTATTTATAATTGAATAAATTACATTCATTTTGATTTTTTTGTTTCTCCTGATTTTTGATGGGTAGCAAAATTTTTTTGTCCGCTGATTTTTTCAATTTTTTGACGGGTATTAATTTTTTTTTGTTTTCTAGATTCATCAAGAGTTTGTCCACCGTAAACTTTATCAGCATTGTTAATTTTGCTAAGATTTTGTTCTCTGTCAATTTCATCAACAGCGTGTTCGCCAGCAATTTCATCAACTGGGCTAAGTTCATGTTGTTCATTGCCAAGTTCTGTTTCATCATCTTCGTCTTCATCATTTTCTTCGTATTCTGAATGAAGCATAATGTGACCAAAAACATCAACAAATGATTTTTTGTGATAAATTTCTTCAACGCTGCCAATTTCTGCATTTTGATTATTTATAAAAATTACTTTGTCGGCATGACGCGCAACTAAATCTAAATCGTGACTTACGAGTAAAATTGTAATGTCATAGTCGCGGCGCAAAGATGAAACTAATTCATAAAATTTTTTTAATCCAACTCTGTCAACTCCGCTAACAGGTTCGTCTAAAAGTAAAATGTCTGGAAGTGGATTTATTGCAAGTGCTAGCATAACGCGCTGAAGTTCACCGCCACTCAAATCACAAACACATTTTTTTGCCAGACTTTGCGCATTGGTTGTGCATAAAATATTGTGAACTTTTTGCGAATCCTTTTTTCTTTTCCAGAACCAAACCGGTCTTTTACTTGTACATGCCAAAACTAAATCTTCTACGCTGATTGGATTTCCGGCTTCAACCGAAAGCGACTGAGGAACGTATCCAAAGCGAGGATTTTTTGTGGTAAAAATGTGATTTTCTTTATTTGAGCAAATCGGATAGTTTATGTGCTCGTGCGAACAGTTTGTAAGACAGCGTTCACTTTCAAAAATAATTTGTCCGCTGTGAGGAATTACATTTAAAAGTGCCTTCATAAAAGTTGATTTTCCAGCACCATTTCTTCCCACAACAGCAGTTAATTCTCCGCAGTGAAGATGAAAATTTAAATCTTTTAAAATGTATTCATTTCCAACTTTAACACTTAAATTTTCAATTCGAGTACAGCAAATGTGTTCTTTCCCAAGTGAACAAGCCATAAAAAATCCTTTAATTTATTTAAAAATATCAAAAAATGCACTTTCGGCAAGAACCCCACTTTGAAAAACGGCTTCCGCACTTCGTTTGTGCAGATTGTTTTTCAAAGTAGAACCTTGCCTACGTGTATTTTTTGATATTGTAAAAAACTCAACATTTACTTCAAAAATTCTTTAAGAACTTCAAGATTTTTTTCCATTGCAAGAATGTATGAATCTTTTTGTAAATCTCCCGTAACGCAAGGATCTAAGGTTCCTACAGAAAGTCCTGTTTCTTTTGATAAAATTTCTGCTGCACTTGAAGGAAAAGTTTCTTCACCAAACAAAGCAAGTTTTTCTCCATTTGAAATGCAATTATTTATAAGTTTTACAAGTTCGTATAAATCTTTTGTGCTAGGTTCTTCACCTTCTTCATTTTCCATTACAGCGATTAAATCCAAATTAAATTCTGAAGCAAAATACGGAAACGCTTCGTGGAAAGTAATAATTTTTGTTCCGGCAAATTCATCAAGTTCAGAATGCATTTTTTCAGAAAGCAGATTTAACTTTTCGCAGTAAATTTCTGTGTTTTTTTTGTAAAGTTCTGAATTTTTTGAATCAAGTTCACACAAAGCATTGCAAATATTTTGGACTTCAAAAATTGCGCCCTTAGGACTTACCCAAATGTGAGCATTTTCATCAACAAGCGTATACCCCTCGGAAGCAACAATAAGCGAATCTTTTTTTAGTTCAAGAACCTTATCCAGAAAATCTTCCATTCCAGCGCCGTTCACTACAAAAATTGTGCAATCTTCAATCGCTTTCATATCTTTTGTTGTAAGTTGATAATCGTGAAGACAACCCGTATTTGCTGGAGCCAAAAGCGAAAGTTCAACATTTTGCGCTCCGTCTGTAATATTCATAAGCATAATATAAAGCGGATAAAAACTTGCAGTAATTTTTATTGTTGATTCTTGACTTTGCGGATTCTGATTCAACTGACTTTGCTGATTTTGAGAAACTGACTGATTTTTTTTAGCACAAGAATTTAACGAAGCAAAAAAAACTAAAACTAAACTAAAAAAAGCAGTTTTAAAACAAAAAAATCTTTTCATATTTCAAAATATAGCATAAAACTTTGATTTGTAAAATCATCACAAAAATTTGAATTTTTTGCTTTTAGAATTATAATGTTTTATTACAAAAGACGTTTTTTTATGTCTAAAAATTATTTTTAGCGAGGTTTGTTATGAAAAAAATTTTAGCGGTTCTTGGTTTGGCACTTGTAGGAACTTTTGGTGCTTTTGCATTGGATTTGGGCTCTGTTCAAGGAACATGGCAAGATTCAAAGTGGGACGCAAACTGGACTTTTAGTGCTGACGGAAAAATTGTTTTAACTAAGGCAAGTTCAGGCGAAACAGTTTATACTTTTAGTGATTCAAATGTAAAAGATTTTAAACTTGATGCAAATACTTCTGGCGTGAGTATTTCTTTTAAATGCGACGAAACTGAACGTTCTTACAAGTTTACAAAGGGATTGACTTTAAGCACAGATCTTACAATGACAGTTGATCCTGACTGGAATGCAGAAGATTATACAACAACAATAAAATTCCAAAAATAAGTTAAAATTTAATTTTTTAGATTTTTGATTTT
>CAZDAY010000128.1:0-5200 GCA_964503435.1 uncultured Treponema sp. | reverse complement strand
ACAAAATATTTTTAAAGTAACAAATTTCTTAGTAAATTATCCGTTTCGTCTTACAATAAATTCTTGTGGAGAAAGAGTTTGTTGCACTTCGTTCTTTTTTTTGTATTTTTTATAAAGAATTTCTTGAACGCGAACAATTTGCTGTTTTTTTGCAGGAATATTTTGCTTCCACTTTCCAGTTTTTTGTAGATTATAACTGTGTGTGTTGTCTTCAAAATAAAGCCTGAGATTATCTTTTATGGTTTTAAACACAAATTTGTCGGTTATAGGAAACATAAGTTCAATTCTTCTGTCTAGATTTCGTTCCATCCAATCGGCACTGCTCAAATAAAGTTCTTCGTCTTCGGCATTTTGAAAATAAAAAATTCTTGAATGTTCCAGATATCTGTCAATTACGCTTACAACTGTAATGTTTTCGCTTAAATTTTTTATTCCTGGAACAAGAGTACAAATTCCGCGGACATTTAATTCAATTTTTACGCCAGCACAACTTGCTTCATAAAGTTTTTTTATAATTTCTGGATGACAAAGGCTGTTCATTTTTGCAACAATATGACCAGGCATTTCGCTTGTGCTACGTTTTATTTCTCTGTCAATCAATTCAATCAGGCGGCTTTTTAACGTAACTGGCGCCATATAAAGTTGATGCATGGTTTGCAATGCGCTGTATCCGGAAATCACATTAAAAAAGATTGTGGCATCGTTTACAATTTCTGGGTTTGAAGTAAAAACCGATAAGTCAGCGTAAGATTTTGCTGTTTTAGGATTATAATTTCCTGTGCTCAAGTGTGCGTATCGTCTAATTCCGTCTGCTTCTTTTCTTACGATTAAAAGAATTTTTGCGTGAACTTTTAAATTCACAACTCCGTAAACAACAATAACTCCGGCTTTTTCAAGTTCTTCTGCCCAGGAAATATTTCGTTTTTCATCAAAACGTGCCTTTAATTCAACAAAAACTGTAACCTGCTTGCCATTTTGTGCAGCTTCTTTAAGAAATTTTACGATTGGACTGTCGTTGCCGGTTCTGTAAAGCGTCATTTTTATTGCAAGAACGTGTTCGTCCCAGGCGGCATCTTTTATAAATTTTAAAACCGGCTCATAACTTTCGTAAGGAACGTTTAGCAAAATATCATGCTGTCGAATGCTGTTCCAAAAACTTTGCTCTTTTGGCAAACTGGCAGGATAAAAATTTTTCCATTCAGGATAAAGCAATTTTTCTGTTCCCGAATTTTTGCTGAGTTCCATCAGGGAATTTAAATTCATTAAAGAATTTATTTCGTAAACCTGGTTATCATTTAAATTTAATTTCGTCTGAATTAAATTTCTGATTTTTTCGCTTGTGTTTGAACATAACATTCTAACGGCAAACGAAGATTGTCTTTTTTCTAGAACTTCTTCCATTGCTTGAATAAAATTTGCTGTGTTTTCTTCGTCAACTGCAAAATCAGCATCGCGTGCAATTTTAAAAACAAGTGATTCTTTAATTTTATAACCTGGAAAAAGATACGAGCCGTAAGCACAAATTATATCTTCCACAACGGCAAATTCTTTTTTATTAGAATTCGTGCTTGACGGCAAATAAACAACTCTGTTCAAAATAGAAGGAATTTCAACCAAAGCCAAAATATCTTTTTCTTTTGTGCTAAGCAAATTTTCACTTGTAGAAAGATTTTTGTGTTCTTCGAGCAAAAACGCTGCGGTCATTTTTAAATTTCCAATGTGAACTTTACTTGAACCGTCAGTTCTAAGCGGCGTTAATAAGGGGAAAATTTGATTTTTAAAAAGTGATTCTGCGAAAGATTTTTGTTCTGCTGAATAAAATTCTGGCTTTACATAAGTTAAATTTTCTTCAGAAAGTTCCGGTAAAATTTCAGAATTTAAAACATCATCAGCAATTTTTGTAATTTGATGACATCGGATTGAAATCTTTTCAAGAACTTTTTCTGGCAAAAGTCCGGAAGAATCTGTTTTTCGCGGATTTTTTTTTAAGTCTCGCATAATTGAAGCAACTCTTACTTGAAAAAATTCATCAAAATTGCTTTCAGTAATCGCAAGAAAATTTAATCTTTCAAGTAAAGGAAGTTCTTTTTTTAATCCTTCACACAAAACGCGGTAATTAAATTCTATCCAACTTAATTCTCTGTTAAAAAATTTCGCTTTAATCATACAAGTACTACTTTATATCCAAAAATATTTTCAAACAAATCACTTTTTTGAGCAACGGCAAATTTTTCCATGTTAAGATTTTTGTTTCCTTTAGCACGAATTGTCATACTGTCCGTGGCAAAGTGAATTGTAAAATCATTTAAAATTTGCTGATGTGAACGATCCAATGCATCTGCTACACGAAGAATTGCGCTCAATTTTAAAACAATCATTCTGTTTCCTCGTGGCAAAAGTTTAAATTCGCTGTCGTCTTGAATTTCCTGATTTCCTCTGTGAAAATATGTGATTAGTGCAACCAGGGCTTTGTCTTCGCGGCTTAAACCAAAAATGTCGCTGTTGTTTATAATATATTTGCTGTGCTCGTTGTGATTTTGCGGACGAATAAACATTCCTATGTCGTGCAGAATTGAACTTACTGCCAGAAGATTTTTTGCCCGACTGTCTAATCCCAGTTCTTTTTCAAGTTCATCGTAAAGTCTGAGTGAAGTTTTCATTACAAAATCAGCATGTTTCTGGTCGCCACTGTATCTTTTTAAAAGTGCTCTTGCACTCGCTAAAATTTGCTGAGAAAAATCTTTTGAAACTTCATTGTCGCCCTTATTTATTCTGTTTAAAAGAACGCCTTCCCGAATTGATGTTTCTGGCACAAGAATACTTTGAACTTTTGTAAAATCCAGAAACATTTTATATGCCAAAAGTGAAATTTGCATGCTTTGCGCATCAGAATAATTTAAATTAAATCGAATAATACATTCTTCAACCGTTAAATGCGTAACTTCGTTTACAAAATCTTCAAATGATTTTCGTTTTATTTCCCACAAAAAAGGCGAAATTTCGTGTCCAACCGCTCTGGCTGCAATTTTCATATCGCTGTTTACGCCAATAAATTGCTTTATTTTTTCAATATTGACTTCTGTTTTTAAAGAATTTTTTATGTTCCGGATGAATTCTCCAATGTAATTTGCTCCGTCGTCAAGGCTCCCAAACATTTCTCTCATTCGCTGCTCAATTATAACAGTTCCCATTCTCAAACTGTGTGCGCTAAGAATGTGGCCGTTTTCCATAAGCATAAGTTCTGTAGAACCGCCAGAAATTTCTATAATGATTGAACTTGAATTTTGAACAGAAAGACTTTTTGCCTTTATACATTCAGTAACTGCAATGTACATAAGTTGATTTTCTTCAATTCCGTCGCTTACGTGAACAATGTAGCCTGTTTTAACATATATTCTGTCAACAAATGGATCTCTGTTGCTTGCTTCTCGAACTGCGCTGGTTGCAATTACGTAAGTTTCCTGTATTTTAATGCCCCAGGTTTTTAATTGTTCTGAATATCTGTTTAGGATTTGAATGCAAGAAAGTAATGTTTCTCTGGAAATAGAACCCGTTGTAAAAACATCATGTCCAATTTTTACAGCCTGTTCACTTTTATCGATAATATTAAATTTTTTGTTTAAATTATTAGTGGCTTCTGCGACCATTAAACGAATGCCCGTAGAGCCAATTTCAATAACTGCCAGCGGTGCATTCATTTTTAGCTCCTAAAGTTTATCTATAAGCATAGAACATTTTCCAGAAGGGATTGGAAGTGTTTTTTTCTTTTGATTTAAAATGTTGATTGTAAAATAATAAAGTTTTTCGCTTTCCATTTGGATTTCCCAACCGCGCGATCTTTTGTTGCTCAAAATTGTAATAAGATTGCGTTTGAGCGAAAGTTTTTCAATTCCCATCACTTCGAGATTTGGAATAATCCAATCAACTGTTTTTCGAGGCAAACTTATGCTTAAACCAATAACGTTTTCAATCATCAGAGCAATGGTTGAAAGTCCCACATAATGCAAAAAGCGTTTTCGTGGAAAGTCTGGATTTCCTCTGCAAGTTGCAGGACCTTCTTTGTTTGGCAGATATGCTTCGTAAAGGTCGCCTTTCTGTTTTACATCCAGCGGACTTAAGCCTTCAAGAACAAAATATAAGTGGCGGATTGCACATTCTCGTGCAAATTCATAACGCTGATATTTTTCAAGTCCTTTGATAATCATAAAATCGAATGTAGGAAAAACAGAACCTTTAAAAGCCTCTCCGTTTTCTTTGAATTCTGGTGAATCTGCACTTAAAGACGGGAACGGATGTTCTGTTCCAAAGGTTTTAGGATTATTTAAATGTTCAATTAAGGCATCTGCTTTGTCTGCGTTTGGAAGTTCTGCAAGCAATGGCCAAAATCCAGCGATAGTTTTTTGCGGTAAGCGCTTCTCGTTTATGTCCAAGTCGTGGTAAAAGTTAGTTTGTGAATCCCACATAAGCGAATTGATTCTGGTTTTTAAACTGAAATACATTTTTTTGTACTGAAAACTAATGTCTTTGTCGTTTAAAATATCGCCTAAAGCAGACATGTGAGCCGCATTTATTGCCATGCAACTGTTAAAATCCACAGGATAATAAGTTCCTTTGCGCGGTGAATTAAACATTTCTGAAGATTCGTAAGGAGCCGCATAAAGTCCATTTTGCTTTTTAAACGTTCTTTCAAGCCAGTCCATATATTTTTGCAAAATAGGCATAACTTCTTTAACTCTGCGTTTATTTGCACTTTTGTGGTAAAGATTAAATTCTGCCCAGGCAAAAAGTGGCAGTCCAACACCTTCGGGATTTTTTTTATTGTCAAAGATAGGTTTATTTGTGCTCAAATCATATTTACAGCGAATTGCACCGTTTTCTTCCTGATGTTCATAAAAATAATCAATATTTCTGTTTGCAGGGTAATTTCTGTTAGAATAAACTAAAAAAAATGATGAAAAAATTGATTCAGATTGATCTAAAATAAATTTTCCTTGTAAAGGATAAACAAAATAGCCGGTAGTAGAATCATTTTCTCCGTTTGTAGGATTGATCCAATAATCGCCAATCCAATTCCAGGTTTTATCATATATATCTACAAAATCCTGGTCGTAAAAATGAATCTTAGGAAAATCGTGCTGGTTCAAAATAACTCCTGTGCGTAAAAAACGCGAAATCTACTTTATAAATTATACCATAAAAT
>CAZDAY010000127.1:0-5205 GCA_964503435.1 uncultured Treponema sp. | reverse complement strand
CTGTCAAGATCGCCCTTTTCCAAAATTTCAACAAATTCCTGAGCTGCAATATTTCCCATAATTTTTAAAGCCGCCTTTGGACCAATTCCATCAACTTTAAGCAAATCAAAAAAAAGCTGCCTTTCACTTTGAGTCGCAAAACCATACAAATTCATAAGGACGTCCGTGTGCTGCAACCAAACAAAAACCTTACCTTCTTCGCCAAGCGCTGCAAATTCGTCCAAGCAAGAGTCAGGAACATTCACTTCCCACTCAATTCCGTGCGTGTCAATCAACAATTTTTGCGGAAATTTTCCAGTAATTTTGCCAGTTAAACTATTAAACATAAAAATATTATAACAAAAACCAAATTCTTATTGAAGATATCAAATTTTTCAAGTCGAACCACGGTTGGTGTACTTCGGCATTGCTCAGTATCCGACTAGTCGAACTAGGAGCAAATTCTTCTGTGCTAACCCGCTCGTCAGGGTTACGGCTTTCGCCTCCATTCTTGCTACTTTTCTATAATGACAAAGTGTCCGCCATTCGTCATTGCGAGAAAACTTTAGTTCAACGAAGTAATCTAGCGACTCTTAGCACAAAAAACTAGCAAGAACGCTCCTAACGTCGCGCCCTTATGATCGGGGCTAGGCTTTGCTTTTTACAGCAAAATCAATATATAAAACTGCCAGATTTTTAATTCCCTGTGCAAGTCATATTTATATGTGTAATCGCACCTGCCAGAGCATCAGAAGCGTGGTCTGGTTTAGGAATATCTTTTAATTTAAGCAAAAGTTTTACACAATTTTGTACAGTTTTCTTATCCGCATTTCTTGTTCCCGTTACAGAATATTTTATTTGATACGGAGTGTAAGCATACAAAGGAATGTTTTTTTTGGCAAAACACAAACTTATTACGCCCTTTGCTTCAGCAACCGCCAAAGCACTTGAAGTGTTCCTTGCAAAATATAAGGTTTCCATTTCTGCAACATCTGGCATAAATTCATCAATTATAGCACAAAGCCGGTTATAAATTGCCAGTAATCTGATTTCGTGGCTCTCTTCTGCACTAGTTTCAATTACACCATAACTTACAAATTTAAGTTTATTGTTTTCCACATCAACAATGCCAAAACCAGTATTTGCAAGTCCAGGGTCAATTCCCATAACACGCATAAAATTCCCTAAAATAAAAAAAAGCCCGCCAATATTTTAGCGAGCATTTAAATTTTTCTAAAAAAAATTATTCAGCGTCTGGATCAAAACCTTCTGGATATTCAACTGTTGAATAAACGTTTTGAACATCATCATTATCATCAAGTTTGTTAAGAAGTTTTGCAACTTTCTTTGCATCTTCTTCGCCAACCGCTGTATATGCCTGAGGAACCATATCTACAGAAGCAGAAAGTGTTTCCCAGTTTTTACCTTGAATTGCTTCAACAACAGCGTTAAATTCTGATGGGCTTGTTGTTACAGTAATAATTCCATCTTCATTAACAATATCTTCTGCTCCAGCGTCCAAAGCAACTTCCATTACTTCATCTTCAGAAACTTTTTCTGCATCAAGTTCAATTATACCTTTGCGGTCAAACATACGACTTACAGAACCTGTAGTTCCCAAATTTCCGCCGTTCTTTGTAAAAATATTTCTAACATCAGCAGCCGCTCTATTGTGATTATCTGTAAGAACTTCAACTAAAACAGCAACTCCAGCAGGAGCGTATCCTTCATAAACAAGTTCTTCGTAAGATGTAGCACCGTCTTCACCAGTACCCTTTTTAATTGCTCTTTCAATATTATCTTTTGGCATGTTTGCAGCACGAGCTTTTAAAACTGCAGTTCTCAAACGTGGATTAGAATCCGGGTCGCCACCACCCATTTTTGCAGCAATAGAAATTTCCTTAATAAATTTTGTAAATAACTTACCGCGCTTTGCATCAGCAATACCTTTTGCATGTTTTATGGTTGCCCATTTACTATGTCCTGACATGGAATTACTCCTATAAAATTAAATTAGTTTCAGATGTGAATGAACTTGTTTCAAAACTCGTTTTATGTTTGAAACTTTATCAAATTTCAGTTTTAAAAAATACCACACTTAAACAATCTAAGTCAATAACTTAGCAACAATTCACACGGAAATCAGTTAAAAAGCCCTTTTAATGCAGAACTTGCCGCTTTTTTTGCACTAGATTTTGCAGTTTCAGTGATTTTTGCTTCGATTTCTGCCTTTTTCACTTCAAGTTTTGCTTGTAATTGATTTACTAAATCTTCTTTTGAATTTATCGAATTATAAATTTCCGTAAATTCCCCAAGAAAAGCCTTAGTTTCATCAGAAGAAGAATTTATTTGCTCATAAAGTTTAGAAAGAGCGGCATCTTTTGCGTCGCTTCCAATGCTAAGAGCGGCAGTTTGCAAGGCATTTGTAAAAGTTTTTCCAAAATCACCGCCAAGTAAAAAATTTACGCCAGAACTTGAATTATAATCTATAGAATAATTTGCAGCCAAAGATTTTACAGAATCAAGTGCATGAAAATAATATTTATCAATCATTTCATTTGAAAAACCGTCAGAACTTAATTTTAGCGGATTTAAAATTACATTTCCCTTCGCAGAAAATAAATCTTGGTCAAATTTTGCTGCCATAGAAAGCCGTGCATTTGCATTTAAACTTGGAATTCCGCTGTAAGAAGCAATGCTTGTTCCATCAAAAACCGTAGAAATTCCGCTTCCGGAATAATCCAAAGAAATTAAAGCGTCAGTCGAATAAGAACGTGCGTCAAGAGTGAAATTTGCTTTATGATTTACATCTTGAATTTTTAATTCCAAACTTGCAGTCATTGGTTTTCCACGCAAATCTTGATTAGAAGACAAATCTTTTATTTCGCCAGAAAAACCTGTTCCGCTTGCATAAATACGTTCGATTAAAAATTTCGGTTCTTGTTTTCCAAAAGTTAAAGTTGTTCCTTCTAAGCGGCGACTTCCTTCTTTTTTTGCAGATTTTACGGTTGATTTTTTTGCAGATTTTTTGTCCGTCTTTGAATTTTCAGATTTTGATGAGGCTTGAGCAGCAAGTTTTTGAACAGTCGCATTATTTTTTATTTTAAGTGCATAGTTTACCGCTTTTTTTGCCATTGGATAATATTTTCCAAGATAATCGTAAGCAAGTGTATCAAGAGCATTTGTAAAAATAGATTTTGCATTTTTTACAGTATCAAGAGTTTCATTAATTTTTTCATCAACAAAATTTTTATCAGCATTTACGGCATTAGAAAGATTTTTTGCCAGAGAATTTACTTCTGAAAAATCAGTTTTTACATTATTTGAAATACTTTCAACAGATTTTTTTAAAGCTGAACTTGCAGTGATTGTTGAATTTATTTTTTCAAGATTATCTTTTAAAGTGTTCAAATCAGAAATTTTATTTACATCAATAGACTGAAGTCCCTCAACGGATTTTGAAAAATCAGAAATTTTACTTTCCAGTTCTGATGGAGTATTTTTCCATTTTTCTGTCATAGATTTTGAAGTTTCAATTAAATTTTTTGAAGCTGCTGGAGTTTGCAGTTGACTTCCAAGATTTTCGACAAGTGAATTAAAATCGCTTTCACCAAACATTGTTTGAATTTGAAATTTTAAATCTTCAATCGCCTTTTGAGTTTTTGATTTTAAGTCAATCATAAAAGCGGATTCTTGATTTTCTTTTTCTTCCTGCTTTTCTTTTTTAGGAATTATGCAACTTGTGCTTCGGTCAGTATTAAAAGCAATTCCAGAAACTTCAAGGTTTTGTGCATCAAAAAAACCGCGTAAAATTTTCGCTAAATTAAAATCCAAATCAATTTTTTGTGCTTCAAAAAGATTTTTAAATTCAGAATTTTTATTTCCAACCGCAATATTTTTTATTGTAATCGACGAACTCATAAAAGAAATATTCACGCTTTCAATATCAGTTTTTGCACTAAAAACACTTTCGCAAGTACTTTTTAAGATTTTTTTTGCAAGAGGATTTTTAAAAGAATTTACCACAAGAACAAAGGCAATAATTGCACAAAGCGTTGCAACTAACGGAAGCAATTTAAATCGCCCTTTTTGACCTTTAATTTCTTTTGCAAGAAGTTTTAATTTTTTTAAATCAGTTTTTGAAAAATTTGAATCTAGCGGAATCATGTAATTGCCGGGATTTTTTGAATCAGCGTTTGTTTTAAAAAGATTTTTAATAAGAACCTTGTCTTGAGAAATTGAAATTTTTGACAAGATTTTTTTGTCAAATTTTTTAGGCGAATATGATTTTTTTAAAAGTGACGGAAGTTTTTTTCTTTTAAGATTTTTCTTTTCGGATTTTTTGTTATCATTGCTCGCAACAGTTGATTTTTTTGTGCTAAGAGTGAGAGAAGATTTATTTTTTGTTTCAGATTTTTTTTCAGCCATAGAATTTTCCTTAAAAACTTTTCATTTAGAAATTTCAAATTAAATTTAAATGTCTTGTGCTAAAAGAGCAATTTTTCTGATAAACGGAATTTGTTTTATCATTTTAACAAGTTTAAATTTTCTTACAAAATTTGCGATGTATTTTCGCCATAAAAATATAAAAAGTCTTGCAATCCAATAAAATGGAATATAAGCAACAAGAGCAAAGGCAAATGAGCCCATAACAATCGTGTTATTAAATTTTGTAAAAGCGACAAAAGGAATATCCAGAAGTTTTATATAAAAATTTTGAGCAAAACTTAAAGTTAAAATCCAGTAGCCAATAAAATCAAAAAGTGGATCTAAAAGACAAGCGAGCAAAGATCCAATTATTGTGGACAATGTAAAACCTGCCCGTTGAATTCTCATAAAAAATACAAAAATAAAAATAAAATACCAAAGAATATTATTTTTTGGCATAAAACCAAGAAGCATTCCAAGCGCAAAAGCATGTGCAATGGCTCCAGAATCTGTATTTGAACTTAAAGCCTTTATAAGTTTTGTAAAATATTTCAACATAATTTTAATATTAACATCATTTTTAACTTTTATAAAGATTTTTTGTTATTCTAACACGGTGCTTGAGCAAGGTCGAAATCACAAAATATAGTGTTAAGGTCATTTCGAGAGCCCGCTAGAAACTTCGTTGCGAGTTCAAACACTGTTTTTTTATTCTTTTTGACAGCCAAATGACAAAAAAATCCTTGTAAACAAGAAATCAACTGTTCGCCGAAAATCATAAAATCAACAAATCATATC
>CAZDAY010000126.1:0-5266 GCA_964503435.1 uncultured Treponema sp. | reverse complement strand
CTCTGCCATCGCTCCAATAAGTTATTAGAATATAACCCGAAAACTAATAATTTGTCAAGCAATTCATTTTTATTTTATATAAATTTTTTTGAAGATTTTTGCTAAAGGCTGTAAATTTTATTTTTAACTGCAATTTTTCTGTAATAACAGTCTAGTTTTTTTTATAACTGATAATTTTTTCATTTTTATATGAAATTTGGCATTTATGGCGACGTGCTGGAAACTGCCTTGCAATTAGCTTTGTCGTTATCTTTCATTCTTGTCAAAATTTTTCTAAATAAAATTTAGCCCCGATTGGAAAGGTGGCGTTAGCCATTGTTTTTTGTTGGCAAAAAACAACGAAGCGAAAGCGGAGCCTTGGAAAGCGGGTTTTGTTTGGGGCGGACTGCTAGCACTTTTTATTACGTGATAAACAGAAAAATATGCTCCAAAAAAATCAAAAAATATGTATACTTTTATTGACACAAACTAATTTTTTATTTATATTTGATAAACAGTACATCGCTGGGTAGAGCAGTTGGCAGCTCGTCGGGCTCATAACCCGGAGGCCGTAGGTTCAAGTCCTACCCCAGCTAAATTTTAAGCTTCTCTGTTTGTGCAGAGAGGCTTTTTTGTTTTTAAATGGCGGTTTGGGCGAAAATTTTTTGTGGCGAAGTGGCAACATTTGACTTCTTTAATTGACCGTGGACGTTTGGCGATTTATAATTTTTATATGAAAGATTCTTCTGTTTTTGTGATTTACAATGCGCGTCTGGTTGACTCAAAGACTGACACTTCTGGCGCGGTTTTAATATCTGGTGGTAAAATACGTTCAGTTTTTCTTGGTGATTTTTCAAATGAAGCGGATGCCAGAAAAATTGTCTGTTCTAGTTTTTTTGATTCTATTGGTTCCTCTGCTTCCTCTGATTCTTCTGCTTTTGCTGATTCTGCTGATTCTTCTGATGAAAGTGGACAGAATGAAATATCTTTTTACGATGCTGGCGGTCTTGTTTTGATGCCGTCTTTCATTGATATGCATGCACATTTTCGCTATCCAGGTCAGGCTGAAAAAGAAGATTTGGATTCTGGTTTGCATGCAGCAGTTGCCGGTGGATTTGGGACCTTAGTTTTGATGCCGAACACGAAGCCAGTGATTTCATCAAAAGAACTTGCAGAAAAAGTGATGGACGAGGCAAAGGAAAAAAATCTCGCGAGGATTTTCCAGACAATAAGCATCACAAAGAATTTTGAAGGCACTGATGTTTCCGGAATTGATGGAATTATGGCGGAAAAATTTCCTGTAATTACAGAGGACGGACATGACATTGGTTCTAGTTTTGTAATGCTTCAGGGAATGAAGAAAGCTGGCGAGAAGGGGATAATTGTGAGTTGTCACTGCGAGGATGTTGACCTTGCCATTGCTGCGAAACCCTACAGGCAACGTGCACTTGGATTTATGAAGCAGTACGGTATTCCAGCCGGAAAAATCCAGGTAAACTCACCTGATGTTCCTTCATCGGTTAACTTTGAGATTGACGGTAATTTTGCCACTGCAAACCAGATTCTGGCTTTAGCTGAAGATGTGGCAACTATGCGGAACATAGAGATTGCAAAGCTTGCGAAATCACACGTGCATATCTGCCATTGCTCCACAAAAGCGAGCATGGACGCAGTACGCCGTGCAAAGTCGGACATAAGGGCTGGGCTTACGCCGGAGGGTTTTGACTGCACTGTTGAAGTTACGCCGCACCATCTTTCAATGCAAGGAACAGATGCTCCTTATACGCGTGCACTTGTGAATCCGCCGTTAAGAAGCGAAGATGACCGTCGTGCCGTTATTGAAGCATTACGTGATGGAACTGCCGACTGCATTGCGACTGACCACGCACCACACACACAGGAAGATAAGGCTGCCGGAAGCCCGGGATTTACAGGACTTGAAACAGCGTTTGCGATTTGTAATACGGTTCTTGTGAAAAAGGAAGGCTTTAGTTTAAGTAAACTTTCTGAACTGATGAGCGAAAATCCTGCCAGACTGCTTAATATTGAGTCTGGACGGCTTCTTCCTGGCTTAAACGCGGACATGGTTCTTGTTGACCCTGATGAACAGTGGATTGTGAATCCTGAAAATTTTTACAGCAAGGGAAAGTCAACTCCGCTTGAGGGGCAAAAACTTACTGGAAAAGTTTGCGCTACTTTCTTTGGCGGAAAAAAAGTGTTTGGAATGTGAGCGTTAGCACTGGGAGTACCATAGTTCCGAAGTGGCGGTGGTTTCGGTATACAGGGGTAGGGTAATATAAAAGTTTCCTATTGACAAAATTTTATGGGGGGGGGTAAAATGGGCTTGTTGAGTTGATTTTCAAAATTTAGGGCAACTCATACAAGGAGTCTTTATGAAAAGAATTTCAAAAATTGCAACAGGAATATTAATTCTTTGTGGAATTGCATTTACCTCTTGCAACACATTAAGCACAGTAACAAAAATTTCGTCTACAAATGAAATTAAATCAGAACAAATGGTTTTAAACACTTATTTGGATCGTGAAGATTACACAATCATTGGAACAGTATCTGGAACATCTGAATTTGTAAGCTTTGACGCAGAAACAGGAGAATGGGTTGGTGATTCTGAAAAATATGGTTATATTTATGAATCTGCAGAAACATTTTTAGGACAGACAGAAAACGGAAATGGAAAATTTGTAGGTGTTGGAAAAAAAGAAGTAAGCCTTTCTGAACCAGAAGCTTTACGAAGAGCTAAACTTAACGCAAACTTTATTATGATAGAAGAAGCTTATAAACTTGGCGGAGATTCTATTTTATCACCAATTTACACAGTAGAAAAACATTCAGAAGAATCAAAAAGTGGTTCTTATGTAAAAAAGGTTTCATACAAAGTTTCTGCAAGAGCAAAAGTTATTCAGATTAAAGCAAAATAACCGGAGAATATTATGAAAAAAATTTTTCTAGCGATTTGTTTTTCGCTTTGTGCTTGCGGAGCATTTGCCAAAGGTCTGGTATTTGATTATTTTTCGCCAAGCGGAGTAACTTTTGGCGCTAATATAGGTGGCGACATTTTTAGTTGTGCCTACGGAGTTTGGCTAGATACACACGACTTAAAAATTAATCATTATAGTAGTAGTTACGGTAGTTACAGTAGTTATGAAACAACAACAGAAGCAAGTTCTACAACAAATGTTGGACCATATATTCAAGTGGATTGGTCAATTCTTCCCATAAAATTTAATATTGCTTCAAGCCAAATGCGTATAGGTGCAAATATTGGAGCACAGGTAGCTATCCTATACAGCACGGCACTTAATTTTGATATAGCAACTGGATTCTTATTGGGAGTTCAAGGACGCTACAAAAATTTTGATTTAACACTTGGCTGGAAGGGAACTTTATATTGGAACGAAATGATTTATTCCGAATGCTTTTATAATTCATGTCAAATGGGCTTTAGATATCATTTTGGAAATAGAAACACACAAAAATCATCATCAGTATCAGTAGGTCCGTCTAGTGAAAATTCAAAGAAAACAAGAATTTTACCAATTTCTGGATTTATGCGAATATAAATAAAATACTTTGAGGGGAAAAAACTGTCTAAAGGAATTTCTTTTCCGATTGGCAAGGTTGATAAACTAAGACTTTTGAAACAGTGATTCGTAAAGAAAACGACAGTACTTCCTTGCCCCGCTAAGTAAAAATTTAAAATCAAACAGTACGCTCTAAATTATTAGGGCGTATTTTTTTTGTGCTAACTAAACGTCAGTCATAAAAACCGCCCGTACCCGCAAAAGATGTTCTTTTAAAGGAATTAAATATTTAATGTCTGCATATCTTTCTGCAATTTCAAAATCTGTTCCAGTGGGAGTCCAGTTCCTTGTGCAATTTGTTCTAGTGGAAGCCCCAAGTTAATAAAATTTCTTGCAGTTTCTAGTTGTTTTTCTTGAGCAATTTCTTGAGCTTTTTTTTCAGCAATTTCTTGAGCTTTTTTTTCAGCAATTTCTTGGGCTTTTTTTTCAGCAATTTCTTGAGCTTTTTTTTCAGCTATTTCTTGAGCCATTTTTTCAGCACGTTCTTGAACAATTTCTTGAGCCATTTCTTCAGCACGGATTTCTGCTTCTTCGTGAATTGATTGTTCCCATGTCATAAATTGATGCCTCCATTGAATATTTTGTTTGGCTTTTATGACCATTTTTGCAAGTTCATCAGTAAAATCAGATTCAGATTCATTTTTGTAAAGAAATGCAAAAAAATCTTTTTCAGCCTTACTTGTCATTTTATCATAACTTTTTACGTTAAAAAAGATTTTGTAAGAATTGTCTTTTAGTTTTATTGACGTGTCTTGAATGCAGAGATTTTCAAAGAAATAAACAGGAAAGTCCCGTTTAAAAATATCATCAAAGCATAAAAAAATAATATATGAATCTTTTAGTTTTTCATAATCATCGCCAGCTTCAAGATTTGTAATATCAATCATTCCCTGATAATAACGGGCACGTTTTCTTAGATTTTTTTTATTAGTAGTTTGAATTTCAATGTCGAAAACATTATTTTCATTTTGAGTAAAAACATCAAAGCGAATTCCTTTTGAATTAAAATCAATTTTAAAATCTTTTTCGCGTTCAGGAATTTCAATATGATCGATTTTTATGTGCAGCAATATTTCAAGTAAGTGTTTGCACAAATCAGGGCGGGATTCCATTACCTTGCAGAAAATAAAATTGTTTGCAAGAGTTAAAGATTCCCATTTTTCTGATAAGCTCTGTTCTTTTTTCATTTTTGCCTTCTAAACTGATGATAAATTTTAAATGCCGTAAGAGTTTTAAAACAGGCACTAATATATATCTACCGCCGGTTATTAGAAAACGCAAAATTGCGAGAAAAATTTTTTATTTTTTTTATAACGGATGTTTAACACACAAAATGCAAAAAACCGCCAGTTCCTTAGAAGACTCAAAACAGCAAAATTAAAACTTCACTGACTGAATTCCGCTTGAAAAATTAAGCCTAGCCCGTATTGTAGTGGCGAGCGTTAGCGAGTTCTGGAGCGGAGTGAAACGTAGCGGAAGAATGGAGGCGATGAGCCGGAACCACGCAAAGACGGCAATCCTTTTGATGTGCTCCAAAATCAAAAACTTAATTGTTTGCTTGTGAATAGATTTTTTTAAGAAATCACCATAAAATAAAATAATGATTTACGCAGCAAAACCTTTTGTAAAGTGGGCGGGCGGAAAAACGCAACTGCTCGAAGAAATCAGAAAGCATTATCCGTCGC
>CAZDAY010000125.1:3010-5323 GCA_964503435.1 uncultured Treponema sp. | reverse complement strand
ATAAAATTTTAAGCGTCAATATCCGCAAGCAAATGTTTTTCAATAAATTCCCTGCGTTCCGGCGTATTTTTTCCCATATAAAACTGCAAAAGTTTAGGAACTGCCTTTAACTGACTGATTTCCACTGGCGTTAAGTGCATTGTTTCAGGATCAATAAATTGCTTAAATTCACTCGGATTGATTTCTCCCAAACCTTTAAATCGAGTTGTTTCACAGTTTTTTCCCAGTTTTGATTGTGCCTTATCACGTTCTTCTTCGCTATAACAATAAATGTTTTCTTTTTTATTGCGGACACGAAACAACGGAGTTTCCAGAATAAAAACGCGGCCAGTTGTAACCAATTCTTCAAAATATCCTAAGAAAAATGTCATTACAAGATTTCTAATATGATAACCGTCATTATCAGCATCAGTTGCAATTATAATTTTTGAATAACGCAAATTTTCAATATCCATTTCAATTCCAAGCGCACTCATAAGCTGATAAAGTTCATCATTTTTGTAAATTTCACTTTGCTTTTTACCGCACATATTTTCTGGCTTTCCTCGAAGTGAAAAAATTGCCTGAAAATTTGCATCGCGACTGTGAGTCATTGTGCCCGAAGCAGAATCACCTTCCGTAATAAAAATCATTGAATTTTCACCTTTTGCTCCATCCTGAACATGATATTTGCAATCCTTCAATTTTTTTATGCGGATACTTACCTTTTTTGCCGCTTCTTTAGCTTCTTTTTTTACAGCGCTCAATTCTGTGCGAAGTTTTTCATTCGCTTCAATTTTTTCTTTTAATTTTTTTGCGGATTCTGGATTTTTTCTGAGCCATTCATTTAATCCCGACTGAACTTCACTAACAATCCATGAACGAATATCAGTATTGCCGAGTTTATTTTTTGTCTGACTTTCAAAAACCGGATCTTTTACCTTAACCAAAACTGCGCTGCTCATTCCCTCGCGGACATCTTCTGCCTTATAATTTGTGCCATAAAAATCATTAACGCCCCGAACAAAACCTTCTTTAAACGCATTTAAGTGAGTTCCACCGTCTGCAGTGTATTGACCATTTACAAAACTAAAGTGATTTTCGCCATAAGAATTCGTGTGTGTAAAAGCAAATTTCAAATGTTCGCCAACATAACTGCCAATCGGATAAAGCGACTCATCGTCCATTTCGTTATTCAGCAAATCAAAAAGTCCATTGTCGCTGTGATATTCCTGACCGTTAAATTTTAAAGTTAAACCTTCATTTAAATAAGCATAATTCCAAATCCGTTTTTCAACAAATTCCAAATTAAAATTATACTTGCCAAAAATTTCTTCATCAGGAACAAATTCAAAATAAGTGCCGTCCGGCTGATTTTCTTTTAACTTTCCAGTCCGCTGGTTTACAAGTTTGCCTTTTTCAAAAATCACTTCGCAACATTTTCCATCACGAATTGAAATTACACGAAAATACGAAGAAAGTGCATTAACCGCCTTAGTTCCGACTCCATTCATTCCGACAGAAAACTGAAAAACGTCATCATTATATTTTGCACCAGTGTTAATTTCGCTAACACAATCAACAACCTTACCCAAAGGAATTCCGCGCCCATAATCCCGAACTTTTACGCGATTATCTTTTACAGAAATGTCGATTTTTTTACCGTAGCCCATAATAAATTCATCAACAGCATTATCAACAATTTCTTTTAAAAGAATATAAATTCCATCCTGCTGATTTGAACCGTCACCTAGCCGTCCAATGTACATTCCCGAACGAAGCCTAATGTGTTCAAGCGCATCCAAATGTTTAATTTGACTTTCGTCATAAATTTTTTTTGATTTTATTTTTTTATCTTTTTCGTCAGACATATTTTTCTCGTTTTCAAGAGTCATTTTTTTTTCTAAATTTTTACTCGATTTTTTTTCTGATGATTTTGGAAGTGGAACGCTTTTTTTTGTCAAAGATTTCGTCACTTTTTTCAGCGCCGATTTTTCTGGCAAAGCGCCCCCAGAAGATTTTTTTGTTGCATCAACAGTTTTTTGTACTACCGAAGATTTTTTTGCCACAGCACCACTCTTCTGTGCCGCCACAGACTTTTCTGCCGATGTTTTCGCTCCACTTTTCGCAGTTGATTTCGCTGGCGACGATTTAGCCGCAGTTTTCACCGAAGATTTTTTGCTTGCAGTGCCATTTTTCTGTGCCCCAGGAGATTTTTTTGCCACAGCACCACTCTTCTGTGCTGCCACAGACTTTTCTGGCGATGTTTTCGCTCCACTTTTCGCAGTTGATTTCGCTGGCGACGATTTAGCCGCAGTTTTCACCGAAGATTTT
>CAZDAY010000125.1:0-2910 GCA_964503435.1 uncultured Treponema sp. | reverse complement strand
TTTAGCCGCAGTTTTCACCGAAGATTTTTTGCTTGCAGTGCCATTTTTCTGTGCCGCAGAAGATTTTTTTGCCACAGCACCACTCTTCTGTGCCGCAGAAGATTTTTTTGCCGCAGCACCACTCTTCTGTGCCGCCACAGACTTTTCTGGCGATGTTTTCGCTCCACTTTTCGCAGTTGATTTCGCTGGCGACGATTTAGCCGCAGTTTTCACCGAAGATTTTGAATCAACTGACTTTGATTGCAATTTTCCACCCATAAATTTAATTATAAACGTCAAGGGATTTTTTGTCTAGGAAAGTGTCAACAGGAAAGTGCCAGCATCGTCATTATCGCACAGGTGCCTTGAATGTTGAGTGTTTCGATAATCTAAAAAAGATTCCCGTGAACGCAAACACTAGACTTCGTACGGAGCACAAGAAATAACAATACTAAAACAACCCCATGTCAATGAGGGGAACAATATTGTATTATCAGCCACTGTTAAACAGCAAAATTTATACACGCCAGAAGATTAACCAAAAGATAGAAATATCCGACAGGAGATGGCAACACGGTAAATTGCAACGCAGTTTTCCAGCAGGTCGCCGTAAAACTGCAAAGATACTTAGAATTTGTGAAGCAAAGTCTTGAACCCAACACAGAGAACAAAACTTTACCCACAATCAAAATAAAATCAATAAACGCTTAAAATTTTATTGAGTTTTTCCTTACCAATAATCCGCAAAAACGAACCCAAACGCGGTCCCTGCTCTGCATTAACCAAAACCTTATACAATGTTTTAAACAAAGCCTTTGGTTCAAGTTGCATATCAGTTGCAATATCATAAATCGCCTGCTGACATTCCTTGTCAACTGTAAAACTGTCAAGTTTTGGCACAACTTCGCCACGTACTCTTTGTACAGCCAAAGTCATCTGTTCATCAAGATCCGCCTTAGAACCGTCAGTTCTTAACTTAAAGCAAAAATCTGGAGCACAATCAGGAGCACTTTCGTTAATCCAATACCATGCACATTCACATCGCCTTTTCAAACATTCAACCTGCTCAGGTTTTACATCTTTTAGGGAAGCAATCACGCTATCAATATCGCCAGAATAAGTTTGCAGCAAGGTTGTAAGAAGACGGAACGGAACTTGATAAGGCATTACGCTTGGCATTTCAGTTCCAATCTGACTCAATTCATAAATGCGCTTTTCGTGAAGGAAAATATCTTCATTTTTCGCTTTGTCAATTCCCCAGGCAATTCGTTCAGTTCGATCATATTCTTCATAAACGCTTACAACATCAAGATCAAAACTAATTGAAAATTCGTGATCAACCTTGTTTGAAGCAAAAATATAACGCAAAACTTCCGGCTGATAAACTTCAAGAGCATCAACCAAAGAAATAACCTTTCCCTTTGATGACGACATTTTGCCAGGAACGCCTTTTAACTTTACAAAATCATACTTCATTGTGCACGGAGCATTCCAGCCAAAAACTTTTTTAGAAACAAGTTTCGCTGTATCGTAAGAACCGCCCGGACTTATGTGATCCTTTCCGCCTGGTTCAAAAACAACTTTTTCTTCATTCCATCTCATTGGCCAGTCAACACGCCAGCCAAGTTTAAATTCTTTGGAAGTTCTTAAATCGCCATTTTCTTCGTGACCGCAACTTGTGCATTTGTACGAAACGCCATATTCGCCGTCGTAAGAAGTAATTTCAGTTGTATCCTTATTGCATTTGCAACAAAACGCAGCAATCGGCCAATAAGTATCAGAAGGCTTCATTTTATGTTCATCATCGCGATAAGCATTCAAACATTCCTTAATTACTTCACGATTTTGCATCGCCTTTTTCATACCTTCAGCATAACGGTTTGCGCGATAACGGCTTGCCTGATACAAAAATTCCGGATAAATTCCAACACGTGGCAGTTCTTTTTCAATATCAACTTCGTGATGACGTGCATAATTTTCATCTCTGCCAAAAGTGTCAGGAACCATCGTAATTGGATAACGCAAATATTTCTCTAAAACTTCTGGATTAGGCATATTCGCTGGAACTTTGCGAAAAACATCATAATCATCCCAAGAATAAATAAAGCGAACATTTTTGCCACGAGATTTTAGCGCCCGGACAATCAAATCAACCGTAATAATTTCACGGAAATTTCCTATATGAACAGTTCCCGAAGGTGTAATTCCACTCGCACAAGTGTAAAGTTCTAAATCGCCTTTTTCCTTAATAATTTTTGCCGCCTGCTGATCGGCCCAATGACATAATTCTTTTGAAGATTTTTCAGTTTGTGTATTCATAAAATCGGATTATAAACATTTTGTCCACTTTTTACAACTAAACGTTTTTTGTCTATCGTCATGCTGAAAGTAGCGAAGAATCTGCTTGCGGTTTTATTAGAAAGATAACAGTTTTTTTTGATTTTTATTTTGGAGTAAATTCTCTAAGTAAAGGCTTTTCGCGGTTTCATTCCTGCGCTTCGCTCCGGAACGGCTTACGCCGCCACTACAATCCGACTAGAATTTTTCTTATCGCCCACAATTTCCTTCACTATATGATATTTTTTATCGTTTTTCTAAACAAAACCGCTCGCCAGTCTGTCGAACCACGGTTGGTGTACTTCGATAAACTCAGCAAGCGCAATGTCGAACCATCAAAATCTGTCAACATTCATAAAAATCAGTCAATTTTATAACAATCAAATCCAGCGTTTTTAAGTTTTTGCCCAAGCGAAAGTTTTTCATCTTCGTCAACCACAACAATAAAATATGTAGTTCCGCTACTTCGCTTTTCGCGATAAAAATAAGCGTCAAAATTTTTTGTTTTAAGTTTTTCCACAAGTTCCATAGCATTTTTTTCTGCTTGCGGTTTTATTAGAAAGATAACAGTTTTTTTTGATTTTTATTTTGGAG
>CAZDAY010000124.1:0-5405 GCA_964503435.1 uncultured Treponema sp. | reverse complement strand
TGGTTTGGCTGCAAAAAAATCAAAACGCCTTGCACAAAAATACCGTGAATTGATGGTTTGACTAGGCTCACCAATCGGTTCAAACTGATATAAATAACCTGACATTCTCGGGCTATAAAAACTGTCATTCTCGGGCTAGACCCGGCAATCCAAAACAAAAGATTCCCCTGTTAGCGCACGGGAATGACAATGCAGTACAACGCACGTGAATCTGTAAATTAAAAAAATGGCAAATTTTAAAACTTATTCTGCGGCTTTAATCGGCTGCGGAAGAATTGGTTATAGTTTAGGTCTCGACAAAAAAAGGGAACAACCTGCAAGTCATACAATGGCTTTACTTTCAAATCCAAAAATTGATTTGCTCGCTGCCTGTGATACAAATCCGCAAAATTTAGAAAAATGGCACGAAGCCCACAAAAAACTTACTGTTTACAACGACAGTGCAAGTCTTTACACAAGACAAAAACTTGACATAATTACAATCGCAGTAAATGAAAATGCCCATTTAAAAGAAACTCTAGCTGCCATAAATCAAAATCCACGTTTAGTAATTTTAGAAAAACCTGTTGCGTTAAATATGAACGAAGCGCAACTCATAAATTCTGCCGCTTTTTTGAATAAGGTGCCGATTCTCGTAAATCATGAACGCCGCTTTTCAGAAGATTATAATCTTGCAAAAAAATATATGTCGCAACTTGGTGAATTGCAAAGCATAAATGCGTCTTTATATTCAAGTCTGGCGGTTTACAATCCAAATGAAGAAAAAACCGGCGCTTACAGTTTGATTCACGACGGAACTCATTTAGTTGATGCAGTTTTGTTTTTTCTGGAAGATGAAAATAATTTTTCGCAAACAAAAGAAATTTCTGTGCCCGATAATTCAAAATTTAACGTTTCATCCTCTGGCACTTCTAAATTTTCTGGCTCAACCGGCGCTTCTTTTAGCGATGATATTTTATCCTCTGGCACTTCAAACATTGACATTTCAAAAAAATCAGCAGAAAAGAAAGGCGGACTTTTAAATCGGGTTTTAAATTTTCAAAGTTTACCGAAAAAAACAAAATTCATAAACAATCTTTTAAATTCGCCAAAAATTACAGGAATTTTTCGTGATGAAAAAAATATTGTGCGCCAATTTTCAGCGACTTATTCTACAAAAAAATGCCCAAGTGTTTGCATTACAATGAGCGGCCGTTCAAAATTTTTTGGTTTTGAAATTACAATTACTGGAACGCATGGCAGACTTTGCATTGGCAACGGATATTTAAAGTTTTATAAAACCGAAGAATCTTCTTTGTACACAGGATTTTATTCTTTAACAAACGACAAATCACAAAGAATCCCCAAAAAAACGCTTTATTTTTCAAATATGATTCAAAATGCAGTTGATTTTCTTGACGGAAAATGTGCTTTAAAATCGACTTTGCAAACTGGAATAAATGCGCTGGCGGTTCTCGAAGAAATTAAAGATTTAATAAAATAATTTTTTTTTATTTTGGAGCATATTTTTTCTGTTTATCCTTTCATCCAGTGGATAAATCACGCCCCAAACAAAACCTGCTTTCCGCGACTCCACTATCGTTCCGGTGCTCCGCACTTGCTTACAGCAATCGCTACAATCAGGGCTAAGTTTTACTGCAAGAAATTCTCTGTTTTACAGAAGATAACGACAAGGTAAATTGCAACAAAGTTTCTAGCAGATCGCCGTAAATCACAGAAGACCTTAAGAATTTTCGCAAAGAGAAAATTTTTGTTATTGACAGTAAGTCAAGACCGTAATTGCGTTTTTAGAATAATTTTCATATAATAAGAAAGAGTTTTCAAAGTTTAAAGGCTGAATTTTGATATTTTTAAGGAATTTTTTGATGAAAAACACAAAAATTTATATAAGTTTACTTTCATTTTTTGTTCTTGCAAACACTGTCTTTGCACAAGGAATTACAACTGCAGGCGATTATTTTAAGGAAATCAGCGATTATTATTCTACAATTAAAGATTACGAAGCTGACATTGAAATAAATTTTTCTTCTTCGGACATGAAAGGCCGTGTAAGTTTTAAGCGTCCTGAACTTTTAAGAATTGATTTTCAAGAACCTGCGGATCAAGTTATTCTTTTTAATGGCGATGATTTAACAATTTATATTCCTGGTTCTTCTGCAATTTTGCGTCAAACCGTAGAAACTGCAAGTTCCTTGTCGCCAACTGCCGGCGGACTTAATTTAATGCGCAGATATTATTCTATTGCCTACGAAACCGGACAAGAGCCTGTTCCCTTAGATGATTCAAGCGATGAACTTGTTGTAAATTTTATGCTTTACGCGCGGGCATCTTCTGAAGCATTCAGCACAATAAGACTTTCTGTTGATGTAAATACAAAACTTATTCGTCGCGTTATTGCAACTACAAAACAAAACGAAAAAATTACTTTTGACATTTACAATTATTCTTTAAATACAAATATGGCAAACGAACGTTTTATTTATGAACCGCCTTCATCAGCAAATGAATATAATAATTTTCTTTTTTCAGATTAAATTTTTCCAAGAAAACTTAAAAGAAATTTTTAATCAAAGTGGATTTTTAAATCGGAGTAAAAAATGGAAAGTTACGGAGAATTATTAAAAAAAACTCGCACAGAACAAAATATAGGCGTTGAACAAGTTTCAAGAGACACAGCAATTTCTTATCAATATATTGACGCATTAGAAAATGAAAGTCCAGAAAAACTGCCGGGCGAAGCATATTTCGTAGGATTTTTAAAAACTTATTCCAAATATTTACATCTTGATGTTGAAGAAGTTTTAAAACTTTACAATGCAAAAAAAATTCAAGAATCTCCAATTCCGGTTCAACTGCTTGAAAAGAAAAAAAACAAGGCACTTCCTTTTATAATAATTGGCGGCGTGCTTTTAGTTTTAATTGTGCTGTTTTTTATTTTTTACTTCGTGATTTTTAAAGTTCCTGAAAAACGTGCACAATTAAAAGAATTGGAAAAAAATGAACAAAAAATTCATCAATACACTTTTTCGGGAAAACCTGAAAACAAAAGACTTTATCGTGGCGATCAGATTTTAATTAGCGAAGAAGACGATCCTTCAAAACAAATTATTCTTACTGTCCGACAAACTCAAGGTTATCTTTCGCTGGAAACTCCGGTGGGCGAGCAAATTATTGAACTTAGCGAAGAAAGAGAACTTGACGTAAACGGCGATGGAACTTCAGATTTAATTGTTTACTTAAGCGATATAAGTTCACAAGATGCTTCTTATGGCGCAGAAGTCAGAATTATGCAGAAAAATATTGATTTAACAAGAAATATTTCAGGCATTGATTCAAACGGCAACTTTTTAAATGAAATTCCAAACGAATCATCAAGCAATCAAAAATATACTGTAATTCACGAATCTTCTTACGCTTATCCTTTTGTGCTAAACATTTCGTTCAGAGGTTCATGTCTTTTTAGATACAAAATAGACAATCAGCCTTATGTGGAAGATTATTATAAAAGCGGCGACACAATCAACATTACGGCAACAA
Source organism: uncultured Treponema sp. (assembly GCA_964503435.1). Classification (GTDB taxonomy): domain Bacteria; phylum Spirochaetota; class Spirochaetia; order Treponematales; family Treponemataceae; genus Treponema_D. The sequence continues at coordinate 1,868 of CAZDAY010000124.1, read as the reverse complement.
AACAAGGTTTCCGCTTGTGGATGGCCAATGTAAACGCTTTGAAAATTCAAATTCAGGCGCAAAATTCAACTTATGATTTGGAAGTTGGCAAGGGCGGACAGGTTGTTGTTGAAGATATCCGCTGGATTCACGATGTTGACGGAAAATACAAAATTGTTCTTGTGGATGTTGATTAAAAATTCTTTAGTTAATTTATATTTTTTTTTGAAAAATGTTAAAACAAATGCACAAAAAAATTTGCTAATTTAGGTCGATTTATGACATCAAAAAAAATTTTTTTAGATCAGCACGGTTGTGCTAAAAATCAGGTTGACGGAGAAATTTTAGTTTCGCGTCTTCAAAAACTTGGAATGACTTTAACTTCAAATCCAAACGAAGCAGATTTAATTCTTATTAATACTTGTGGATTTATTGAAAGTGCAAAAACCGAAAGTTTAAATTCTCTGCTCCAGGCACGCTCTTCTTATCCAAACGCAAAAATTCTTTTGGCTGGCTGTCTTGCTGAACGTTATGCAAAAGAATTTGAAAAAGAACTTCCAGAAGCTGACGGAATTTTTGGGAACGGCGATTTAAATAAAATTGATGATGTAGTTGAATCATTATTTAAAAACGAACGGCCGGTTCTTACACCAGAACAAAAAGGCGTTTGCTGTGGCGAAAGAACTGTAAGCTTGTCTTTTCCAAGTTCAAGTTTTGTAAAAATAACTGAAGGTTGCGACAATCGCTGTTCATTTTGTGCAATTCCTCTCATTCGCGGAACTTTACGCTCTCGAAAATCAAGTGAAATTGTCGAAGAAATCAAAAAACTTATTCACAACAATGTTCACGAAATAAATTTGATTGGCCAGGATTTGGCGGCTTACGGTTGTGGCAAAGAAGATGATGTTTTTGGCGAAGGTTCAAATTTTTACAGAGAAATGTATGTAAATGCAAAAAGTCCTGTAATTCAAGACGAATTTTTCAAAAAAAATCATTCTCCTCTGTTTAGACTTTGTAAAATGATTAGCGAAATTCAAGGCGATTTTTGGGTAAGGTTGCTTTATATTCATCCAGATCATTTTAATCCGGATATTTTAGATTTAATGCAAGAAGATAAAAGATTTTTGCCGTATTTTGACATTCCGTTTCAAAGTGGCGATGATGAAATTATCAAAAAAATGAACAGAAAAGGTTCCGCTCAAACTTACAAAGAAATTGTTTCTTTAATCCGCAAAAAAATTCCAGAAACTTGCATAAGAACCACTTTTTTAACCGGATTTCCCGGAGAATCAGAAGAAAACGCAAAAAATACTCAGGAATTTTTAAAAGAAATCAGAAGTGACTGGTCAGGTTGCTTTTCGTACAGCGCAGAAGATGATACAGTTGCTGCAAAAATGAAAAACAAAGTTAAAACGAAACTTGCGCAAGAAAGAGCGCAAAAACTCGAAGAAATTCAATCGCAAATTACAGCAGAAAATTTGAAATCAAGAATCAATAAAATTTATGATGTCTTAATAGAAGAAATTGTAGAAAATAAACAAGGCACTGACGAAGGTCTTGCAATAGGGCGCGCATGGTTTGAAGCCCCAGAAGTTGACGGCAGTTTTGTAGTTCGTTACGATTTGGACGACAAAGACGCAGTTAAAAATATTCTTCCAGGAAAAATTGTAAAAGTTAAGGCACTTGCTTCTTCTGCTGTTGATATTGATGGAGAATACATTGCTTCCTGATTATTTAAATATTTTAAACGAAGAACAAAAAGCGGCGGTTTGCCACGAAGGAAAATCACTTTTAATTTTGGCAGGTGCCGGCTCTGGAAAAACCCGCGTAATTACTACAAAAATTGCTTATCTTATTTCTCAAAAAAACATAAAACCTTCTTCTATTTT
>CAZDAY010000123.1:0-5410 GCA_964503435.1 uncultured Treponema sp. | reverse complement strand
TTCTGAAAACGCAAAAAATTTAAAATTTACTAAAAAAAATTTTTATGAAAAAAAATCACATAAATTCGCTGAACAAAATCACAAAAATTTTAAAAATCCGCAGAATCAAAAAAATTTAAAAACAACAGAAAAAATTTCTTCTTTGTTTGATGATGAAAAAATTCCAGAAGATGCAAAAAAAATCATCAGCGAATTTGACTTGCTTGTAAAAAAAACGCATCCGCTTAATTCAAAACAACAGCAAATTTTACCAAAACAAATCCGCAGTTTAAGCCACAACTTAACTGACGAACGTGGTGCACGCCGACTGGGGTATATGAATTCGCCCACAACTTTAAGCGCTTATGTTCATTATTTTTCATGGTGGAATCTTGTGCGGCTTACAAAACTTTTTGCAAATCTTCCGCCATCTTATTTTGAACTTGCCGACAATTCAATTTGTCTGGACATTGGAAGCGGACCTTTGACAGTTCCAATTTCACTTTTTTTATCTCGTCCGGAACTTAGAAAAAAGAAACTTACGTTTTACTGTTTGGACATTTCGCAGCAGTCGCTAAGTTTTGGTGAAAATATTTTTTTAAGTCTGGCGGCAGAACTACAAGAAGAACCCTGGAAAATTGTCCGCGTTAAAGGTGAATTTGGAACGCCCATAAAAGACAAGGCAGATTTTATTACAAGTGCAAATTTTTTTAATGAATTAAATGATGAAAATGGAACGCCACCAGATTTTATTGCAAAAAAATTAACAGAAAAACTTTTGTCTTACGTTGATTCAAAAAATCAAAAACAAAAAATTCTTATTGTTGAGCCAGGAGTTCCAAAATCAGCAAGATTAATTTCTTTACTGAGAGATTCTTTGAAGCGGAAAAATTTTATTGCGATTTCTCCTTGCACTCACAGTCAAGAATGTAATATGAATGGACAAAAAGGTGAAAAATGGTGCAACTTTTGTTTTAATACGCAAAGTGCTCCGAAAAATTTAAAAAAACTTTCGCAGGTTTCAGAACTGCCAAAAGAGCGGGCGGTTCTTTCGTTCATTGCAACACAAAAAATGTCTGATGAAGAAGTTTTACAAAAAGAAAATGATGATGAAAATTTTTTAAGTTTTAGAATTACAAGTGAAGAAATTTTTTTACCAAACAAAAAAATTGCTTATTACGCATGTTCAAAAATCGGGCTGCTTCTTGTTGTAAGTGAAACTCAACTTTTCAGTGGCGAATGTTTTAAAATCAAAATGCCAAATTCCTCTTCACTTCAAAGACGCGACAAAAAAACTAACGCAATTATTGTTGATTTGTGTGCTAGAAGTTAGGAGGGAAAAACTGTCATTCCGAATTTAGTTCAGAATGATGACTGTGCTAAGCGAGCACGGATGCAATTTTCAATCAGAGTACATTGAAGCAATTTTATCTTTATAAATTTCTGAAATTCTATAGCGCATCATTTCTTGTTTTGCACTTAATTCAATGCCAACTTCAAAAGGTTTTGTAATTATAGAAAGTTTGTTTATTCTTTCAAAAGATTTAAAACCATTTTTTGTATTGATTGCTTCAGCAACTTCTTTTTCAATCAACTTTTTAACTGCATCAGTTTTTGCAAGTTCTTCATAATCCTTAAATTCAAGATTATTTTCTTTTGCATAAGACAAAATTTCATCTTGGTTTGGAAGAATTAAGGCTGTAAGATAACGCTGGTCAACTCCATTTTCATTTGTTCCGATTACAACACTTGCAACAATATAACGACTTTCATTTATTTTTGATTCAATAGGCAAAGGTTCAATATTTTCGCCACCCATAAGAACTATTGTGTCTTTCTTTCGTCCTCGAAGCTGAATTTCGCCATCAACTGTCAAAATCGCAATATCACCAGTATCAAGCCAGCCATCAACTGTCATAACTTTTTCAGTCAAATCAGGGCGCTTATAATACCCCTGCATTACACAATCTCCCTTAATCTGAAGATTGCCCTTTTTACACTTGCCCAAAATAATTCCGTCGTCATCAACAATTCTTGCCTGTATTCCTCTGAGCGGAGTTCCAACGTTTCTCATAACAGGACCTACGATTGGCCGAACAGAAATAATTGGTGCAGTTTCAGTCATTCCGTAACCTTCAACAATTTTTACGCCGATTGCCCAAAAGAATTCATCAATATTTTCTGGATACGCTCCGCCGCCAGCAATTCCAGCACGGAAATTTTTACCAAGCATTTTGTGGATTTTTTTGAAAACTAAAACATTGCCAAGCAACTTTAATGGCCAAACCAACAGCCACGGCAAAACTAAAACTAACCACCAGAAACCTAAATGGTCTGCACCAAAGCGACTTTGTTTTCTGCGAAGTTTGCGATCAATTCTTGACCAAAAAATTGCAACGTTAACAAAAAACTGGAAAAGTGCATAAACAATTCCGCCAGTTTTTCTCATCTTACGCCAAATGCCATCATAAACTGCTTCGAAAACACGAGGAACCGCCGGCAGCAAATAAGGATTTAAAGCCTGCAAATCAGCAAGTAAAACTGAACCAATTGGTTTACTATAACAAAGAGTTGCACCCTGACACAAAATAACGTATTCAACTGCCCGCTGAAAAGCATGCCAAACTGGTAAAACCAAAAGCGCCCTCTCTCCTGGATTCAAGAAAATTCTTTCTGGAACTTCATCAAGCTGGCAAAGAATATTTCCGTGAGTAAGCATAACGCCCTTTGGAGTTCCGGTTGTGCCCGAAGTAAAAATGATTGTTGCTAAATCATCAATCTTACCTTTTTCAAGTTCATTTTCTACAACATCAGGGTTATTTTTTCGCCATTCATGACCTTGCGCCTGCAATTCTGGAAAATAATAATAGTCGCATTTTTTTTCTTTGCAGATTTCTTTTACACTGTCCTCTATTGGATCAAAAGAAATTATTGCTTTTACCTTTGGAATTTTATCTTTTATATTGAGGATTTTTTTTACTTGAGATTGATTTTCGGCAATTACAATTTCAACTTCGGCAAAAGACAAAATGTAGGACAAGTCGTTTTCTGTTGCATCACAACCGCGCGGAGTATCAATACAACCAAGTATGAGAAGCCCCATGTCCGCCTGTTCCCATTCTTTTCGATTTTCTGAAATGAGTCCGATTCGCTCTCCTCGTTTTGCACCAATGCTTAAAAGGGCTCCTGCAAAATCCAAAGCAAGTTGATAAGCATCGTGATAATTTATTTCTGCATAACTGCCGTCTTTATTATGATAAAGAAAACATGCAGTTTCTGGCCATCTTTCCGCTGATTTACGAAAAAGTTTTGGAAGGGTTTCTTCTTGTTTCATTTTGTCCTCTTGGTTTTATAAAATAGTCAAATACAAAATTTAGGCTGATTCATTTGTGAACTTTTGATGAACTTTAAAACTAACAACGCACAATAACGCAGGAATTTTTCAAGTATTTAACTCGACAAAATTATATTTAGAAATTTGCGTTAAATTCAACGAAATTTGACATTTATTTTTATAAATGCAGAAGAAAATATCGGTAAATTACAATTATAGAACAGTATTTTACAATAACAGGGGAGCAGTTTTTGAATAGAATTTATGCTTTACTTCGCCCTCTGCAGAAGATGGAATTTCACTGATAAAGATTTGCTTTCTTGCGATAAAGCCTAGCCCGTGCTGGAGTGGCGTGCGAATGCACGTTCCAGAGCGTAGCGGCGGAATGAGCGGATAGCAAACCACGGAAGGACGGCAATCCATTGGGGCGTGCTCCAAATTATCAAAATTCTTCAAATTGACAGGCTCGATTTGAAAAAAAATTAAAAACTATCCACAAAAAATGTAAAATCCGTTATGCTAGTTTTATGACGACTCAAGAAGCTTTAAATAAACCTTTTTTGGATAATCTTTTGCGTAGATTTTTGCGTTATGTTCAAATTTGCTCGCAAAGTTCGGAATTGAATGCGGAACATGGTCTTATGCCGAGTTCTCCTGATGAATGGGAAATGGCGAAAGTTTTGTGCGAAGAATTGACTTTTTTGGGCTTAAAAAATGTTCACACAACTGACGATTGCTATACTTACGCTTTTTTGCCCGCGAGTGAAGGTATGGAAGATAAGGCTCCGTTTTGTCTTTTGGCACATATTGATACGGTTGATGAAGTTTCCGGCAGAAATGTGAGGCCCCAAATCCACAGAGATTTTGCTGGCGGTAAAATTGAATTTGAAGATGGGGATTTTTTGGACAGCGCTGATGATGAATATTTGGCTCTTGCGGCTAAGGAACGCGACACAATTATTACTTCGAGTGGCGACACGCTTTTGGGTGCAGATGACAAGGCTGGCGTTAGTGAAATTATAACTGCGGTGGAATTTTTGGTTCAAAATCCGCAAATTAAACACGGTCCGATTGAAATTATTTTTTCTCCGGACGAAGAAACAGGGCATGGAATGGATAAGGTTCCGCTGGATTTGCTTAAGTCTACTTACGCTTACACGGTTGACGGCGGTCATATTGGCGAACTTGAAACGGAATGTTTTAATGCTTATAAAAGTGAAGTTACGTTTTTGGGTAAATCGGTTCACACGGGAAGTGCTCGTGGCAAGTTGATTAACGCTGTTAGCATGGCGAGTGCTTTTGTGGATTTGCTTCCGCGTCAGGAAATGCCTGAAACTACGGACGGGTATATGGGTTTTTATGCGCCGATGAGTATTGTAGGTTCGATTGAAAAGGCTGTTGTTAGTTTGATTCTTAGGGATTTTTCGCTTGATGGAATTGAAAAACGTAAGGCGACTGTTGATTTGATTGCGCAAGGTGTTGAAGCGAGTTTTGGCGGTAAGGTTTTTATTCGGCACTCTAAGCAGTATTTAAATATGAAGGAACAACTTGATAAAAATCCGCTGGTTGTAGAAAATTTGGTTTCTGCTTACAAAAAATGTGGTTTAGAGCCAAAATTTGTTCCGATTCGTGGTGGGACTGACGGTTCGCGACTTACGGAAATGGGAATTCCTTGCCCAAATATTTTTACCGGCGGTCATAATTTTCATTCGCGCTTTGAGTGGGCGTCTTTGAGTCAAATGTCTGTGGCAACTTCGGTTTTGATTGAACTGATTAAAGGCGAAAACTGATGTTGACGTCTGTGTAGGAATCTTTTTGCAAGAAAGTGGCGGTTTTATTAAGTGCGAACTGTTAAACTTGTTTGTTAACTGTCGCTTTGCTTTTGCAAGTAAGCCAGAGGACTTAGCCCGCCGTGGAAGTGCGCCGAAAGGCGTTGCAAAGCAATGTAGCGAACAGCGGAACACTGGAAGGGCGGTTTTATTTGAGGGCGAACGCTTAGCACAGAAAAGCCCATAAAACTGCAAAAACAGGCGGTTTGTTTCTTTAACTGAAAGTAGATTGCACGTTGTTACGCTTCTCGCAATGACGTGCTAAGTG
>CAZDAY010000122.1:0-5416 GCA_964503435.1 uncultured Treponema sp. | reverse complement strand
GTATTAAAAATGTATTTTAAGGAGTTAGTTATGAAAAAAAGAATCTTTGTAATGATTTTATTTTCTGTTATTACATGTCAAATTTTTGCAAATCCTAAAAATCAAAATAATATTGTATTTAATTTAAATGAAAACACAAATCTAAATGTTTCTAAAGTGCGTTATAGACGACATCCGCCTCGCCCGCGACGTCCTTCAAGACATCATTATGAGTCAACTTTTAGCGATTTCATTGGTGATGTTTTTGGTATGCTTTGGTTGTTTAATAATATTGGAGTTACATTTGATGATTATCCTTATAGTGATGGAAGATATTTAAACTTTTTTACTCAAAAGATGTTTGCTTTTAGCGATGAATTTTATTTTGATGATTCAGATGGATCAGGAAATTTTAAAAATCCGCCTAAAAAAAATAAAGAACAATCTTACAGATTTGCTTTAGAAACTGGAATTTTTTATTTTACATCAGAAAAAATTATGGGTAATGAAAGTCGATTTGAAGGTTATATTTGGAAATTTTTTGGTCCAGTTTTTGAAAATACTTTGTACGCAAATAAAAATTCATTTTCAGATTTTTCAGAAAATTTTTGTGGAAATTTGCGACTTGGCGGTCAATTTTCTTTGATTCATTCAAATTTCTTTGATACATCATTTTTTATGCAATGGACTTATTGGTATGGACAAAGTTTAAAACTTAGCGGATTTAATTTTGGTTTTATTGTTCGCTCTTATCCAATAAAGCCGGCACTTTTTGAATGGCGATGTAATTTCCAATGTTTTGATTACACAGACAGTATAATTTTTGATTCACATCTTGAACTTGGAATTGAATTAAATTCTCCGTTTGAAGTTTATGTTGCTTGGAAATATAGGCAAGATGAAGTTATTGCAAAAAACATAAGTAACGCTGTTGCTGCGGGAATTAAGTATAATTTCTAGAATTGAATTTGAGGATTTAGATTGCCAGCGCATAGTTAGTCTGGCTCACCAACTGGGTCCTAACATTGACATACAGGCATTGTGGTTGTGCTGTTAGGGACAGATTCTGAATCAACCTATACCGACAGGCAGAGTTCAGAATGACGTATTGCTACTGGAAGATTCAAAGACGCATTTTTCAATCGTAGAAACTATAAGCGGAATTTTTTCTTTTTCAATTCCTGAATAGTTTATTATAAAAGTGCTTTCTTTTGGCGCATCAAAATAATAAAAGTCAGAAAGTAAATTTATTTTTATTCCATTTTTTTCTAAACGATTTTTTAATTTTTCGCCAGAAGAATTTGTTTTTATTTTAAGCAAAAAATGTAATCCAGAATCCTGTTCGCTAATTTCTGCAACAGAAGATAATTTGCTTTTTTGAAATTCAGCAACTAATTGGTTTCTCAAAGAACGATAATAATTTTTCATTTTGATTATATGCTTTGAAAAGTTGTTATCTAAAATGAATTTTGCAAGCGTATATTGTTCAAATGCAGAAACGGAACATGAATAATTGCCAAAAATTTTATCATATTTTTCCAGTAAAGTTTTTGGAAGAATCATATAACTTATTCTAAAAGACGGAGAAAGTGTTTTTGAAAATGTGTTTATAAAAATCACTTTTTGCGAATCATCAGAACTTTGTAAGGTTTGAAGCGGTTTTCCGTTAAATCGAAATTCGCTGTCATAATAATCTTCAATTATATAATTCTTTGGGGATTTTTTTGCCCAGTTAAGAATTTCCAGTCTTCTGCGAACCGGCATTACAATTCCTGTGGGAAAATGATGTGCTGGCGAAACTTGCACAACGTTAACATTAAATTTTTCCAAATCTTCAACTTTTATTCCCTGACTATCAATTTCAAGCGGAACACATTTTGCTCCGTTTAATTTAATTAAATTTGCAACTTTATGATAACCAGGATTTTCAACTGCAAAAATATTTTCACTTCCCAAAAGTTGAACGAGCATTGAATACAAAATTTCTGTTCCAGCACCAATAACAATTTGCTCTTCGCTTACTTGAATATTTCTGAATTCATTTAAATATTTTATAATTGCTTTTCTAAGTTCAAGAATTCCTTTTGATTCAATTCTCGCTAAAAGTTTTTCTGCATTTTGATTTAGAACACTTCGCATAGTTTTTGCCCAAAGTGAAAAAGGAAATTTTTGCACGTTTGTAGAATTATTTCTAAAGTCCGCTAAAATTTTTTGCGTTTGAGTTTTATTTTGAATTGATTTTTTTACAGAAGATTTTTTGCCGGAAATATTTGTATTTTTGTTTTTTTCAAGAAATAAATCAGTAACATAAAATCCTTTTTTTTCAAGTGAATAAATATAACCTTCGCTGATTAACTGGGTATAAGCATTTTGCACGGTGATTACGCTAACGCCAAGATGTTCGGCAAAAGAACGTTTTGATGGCAGTTTTTCATTTGCTTTTAAATCTCCGTTTAGAATTTTGTTTTTCAAAGAATCAATTATTGTTTCGCACAGAGATTTGTTTTTGCGTTTTGAAAAGTCAACTGTAATCATAAATCTGAGTATAATAAAAAATATAAAAACTGGATATATCTTTAATACCACATTTTGTGATATTTTGCTCTTATGGAAAATCGGAAAGAATTTTCGCTTGCACAAAGAAAAATATTCACGGAACTTCCTGCCTTTGTTATGGGAATTTTAAATGCAACACCAGATTCATTTTTTGATGAAAGTCGTGGCGGAATTGAAAGGGCATTTAATCTTATTGAAGAAGGTGCAGATATTATTGACATTGGAGGAGAATCTACAAGGCCAGGTTCGTCTTATCTTAGTGAAGAAGATGAATTGCAACGAATAATTCCAGTCATTCAGGAAATCAGAAAACATTCAGAAATTCCAATTTCTGTTGACACAAGAAAACTTAATGTTATGAAAGCGGCTTTTGATGCTGGCGCTGATATTTTAAACGATATTTCTGCATTAGAAGATGAATCTAAACTTGCAGAATTTTGTGCAAAGGAAAAAATTCCTGTTATTTTAATGCATAAACGTGGAATTCCTTCACAAATGCAAAAAAACACAGAGTATAAAAATATTTTTGATGAAGTAAATTCTTATTTAAAAGACCGCGTTAAGTTTGCGCTTGAAAACGGAATTGAAAAAAATAAAATTATTCTTGATCCAGGAATTGGATTTGGAAAAAATCTTGCAGGAAATTTGGAACTTATTAAAAATTGCGGAAAGTTTTTAAATGGTGAATATCCAGTTTTGATGGCACTTTCGCGAAAATCTTGCATTGGAGAAATTACAGGCAGGGAAGTTGGTGAACGGCTTACAGGAACGATTACAGCAGATTTGATTTCTGTAATTAACGGAGCATCTTTTGTTCGAGTTCACGATGTAAAAGAAACAGTGGATTCTCTAAAAGTGCTTGCAGCTTTAACACGATAAAATTTTGGAGGGAAAATTTATGAATAGTTTTTTTAAGAAAAGTTCAAAATTTATTTGTATTATTTTGATTTTATTAAATTCGATTTTTTTGTTTTCATGCTCAAAAAAAACAAATGAACTTCACGTTTATTCAATTATTCACGACGAAGAAACAAAAGCCCTAACTGATTTGTTTACTCAAAAAACAGGAATTCCTGTTGTGTATCTTAGAGCAAGTACGGGCGAACTTGTAAATCGTGTAATTTCAGAAAAGGAAAATCCTCAGGCAGACATTTTGCTTGGCGGTGCTTCGAGTTATCATATTCAGGCAGACAAAGAAGGTGCGCTTGAAGAATACAATTCACCGTTAGCAAAAAATCTTCCGTCTTACGCAGTTTCTACAAATTACACTTGGACTGGATTTTGCGTACTTTCGCTTGGAATTGGAATAAATAAGGGACGCTTTGAGCAAAAATTTTCTGATATTGAAATTCCTAAAACTTGGGACGATTTGCTAAATCCTGCATTTAAAGGTGAAATTGTTCTTACAAATCCGCTCGCTTCTTCAACTGCCTATCTTTTTGTGCAGAATCAACTTCAGCGTTTAGGTTGGGAAGAAGGTTGGAATTATCTTTTTAGTTTGGCATCTCTTGTAGGACAATTTCCGGATTCTGGAAGTGCACCGGCAAAACTTTTGGGAACAGGCGAATATGCCATTGGCGTTTCGTACATTCATGCGATTGCAAAATATAAGTCGGACGGTTTTGATTTACAAGTTATTGTTCCGCCAAAAACTGCTGGTGATGTTGATTGCGTTTCGATTTTAAAAAACACAAAACATCTTGACGAGGCAAAAAAATTTGTTGATTTTATTCTTTCAAAAGAAGCGCAAGAATTGATGAGTTCCATAGATTTTACGGTTCCGGTAAATCCGGAAGCAGTTGGTGCGGAAGGTTGCGTTCCTATAAATCAACTGGATTTAATAAATTATGATGTGGACAAAGCTTCAGAACAAAAAGATGAAGTTCTTTCAATTTGGACAAGTAACGTAAAGTAATGAAATTTGATTCAAATAAAAACAGTAAATCTTTATTTTTAGTTTGGGGATTTATTGTTTTGTTTATTTTGATTTGCATTGTAGTTCCGCTTTTATGCACATTTTTTTGCATAAGAATTCAGGATTTAAAAAATCTTGTGTTTCAGCGGAATTTTCGTGCGATTATTTTTAATACTTTTTTGATTTGCATTTGTTCCACAAGTCTTTCTGTTTTGATTGGATACATTTTTGCTTATGCGATTGTAAAAGTTAAAATTCCCGGAAGCAAATTTTTTTCATTCATTCCGATTCTTCATTTAATTACGCCGCCTTTTGTTGGTGGACTTTCGTTTATTTTACTTTTTGGCCGACAAGGATTTTTTACACATAAAATTTTAGGTTTGGATATTTCTCTTTACGGATTTTGGGGACTTTTAATTGCGCAAACCCTGTGTTTTTTTCCACTTTCATATTTGATTTGCGTTCAGAGTTTAAAAGGAATAAATACAAATTTAGAACAAGCCGCCAGAGGAATGGGCGCCAGTGAATTAAAAATTTTTTTTACAATAACATTGCCTTTAAGTTTGCCGGGAATTTTTTCTTCATTTCTTTTTATTGCGGTAAGTGTTTTAAGTGATTTTGGAAATCCGCTGATAGTTGGTGGAAGATTTAAAGTTCTCGCAGTAGAAATTTACACTCAATTAACCGGCTGGCTAAAAATCGGAACAAGTGCAAGTTTAGGAATTATTTTGCTTATTCCAAGCGTTTTACTTTTTCTTTTACAGAATAAATTGAACAAAAAAATCGAAAAGCAAATTGCCGGCACAAAACAAAATTCTTTTTATTCTGATGCTCACAGGTGACTCAAACTCTCCAAAAAACTTGAAAGAAGACTGTTCACACACATGCAGCCAAAAAGACAGAGAGAGAGAGACGCTAAGTATTTGAGTAACATCTTTCTAAATCCTTTTTTTTATCATACAGTAC
>CAZDAY010000121.1:1218-5417 GCA_964503435.1 uncultured Treponema sp. | reverse complement strand
TGACTGTCCGGTAAGAAAAGTGCCAATTCCAACTTTTGGTGAAGTTTGCCCAATAACAAGATGAAGATTTGATGCACCTAAATCTAAATCGGCCAAGAGAACTTTTTTATTTGCCTGTCCTAAAGCGATTGCAAGGTTTGCACTAAGTAAACTTTTACCAACTCCACCTTTACCGCTTGCAATTGGAATAATCTGCATAAAAAAATTATATCAGTGTAAAATTGTCATTTCAAGATTAAAAATTTATTTGTTTTTTGGAGCATATATTTCTGTTTATTGCATAGTTAAATGTGCTAAGACTTTGCTTAAAACAAAACCCGCTTTGCGCACTTCCGCTATCACTCCATTCCTACGTTTTGGTGGTTTTGATACTTCGACTTCGCTCAGCAATCGAAACCACCGTCACTTCGGAACGCCTGCGGCGGTGCTACAATCGGGGCTAGACTTTGCTTAGAAAATTTTCTGATAAACAAAAGATGGCGACAAGGAGGCTAGAGGCTAAGTCCCCTGAAATCTACAGATGTTTTTTAATTTTCTTGAATTGTTCTATGAAAGTTCGTAAAATATTTACTATGAATATAAAAAAGAATTTTTTGTCATTTTGTTTAGTAATTTTTATTATTTTTTCTACAACCCAATGTTTTGCCCAAACTAACTCAAGAATTTCTGCAAAACAAAATAATCAATACGCTGATATTCTCCAGCAACTTTATTTCTATATCCAGCAAAATTATGTAGAAGAAGTTGACCCTGAATTGCTTTATGAAGGCGCAATCAAAGGAATGTTAGAAGCCTTAGACGATCCTTATTCATCTTATTTAGATAAGTCAGCTTGGCGAAGTCTTACAGATACAACTGACGGAAGTTTTGGTGGCGTTGGACTTTCAATCACAAAAGCAACAAGTTCAACTCCAGAAAAACCAGCGTACGTTTATGTTGCTCAGCCAATCGAAAATTCTCCTGGCGAAAAGGCGGGAATTCAAAGCGGCGATTATATTATTGAAATTGAAGGCGTTGACACTTCAACAATCACAATGGAAGAAGTTTTAGGAATGTTGCGCGGAAATGTTGGCGAAAGTGTTAATGTAAAAATCCGCAGAGGAAAAAATATTGAATTTGAGCGAACTTTGGTTAGGGCGATTATTCAAAATCCAACTGTAAAATACGGAATGATTGAAGGCACAAACATTGGATACATTCGTTTAAGTGAATTTTCTTCAAATGCAACAGATAAATTCCAGGAAGCATTAGATTCGTTTGCAAAATCTTCTTACAAATCTTTGATTATTGATCTTAGAAACAATGGTGGCGGACTTCTTTCAACTGCGGTTAATATTGCAGACAAATTTATTGACGAAGGTTTGATTGTAGAAACAAAAAGTCGTCTGTCTTACGAAAATCAAAAATATTCGGCAAAAAAATCAAATACGGTTGTAAGAAATTTGCCAGTTGTTGTGCTTATAAATGGCGCAAGTGCAAGTGCCAGCGAAATTTTAAGTGGCGCATTAAAAGATACAAAAAAAGCGTATCTTGTTGGTGAAAAAACTTACGGAAAAGGAAGTGTTCAAATTCCATCAGCACTTGTAAACAGCGACGGTTTTAAAATTACAGTTGCGCGTTATTACACTCCAAGCGATGTAAATATTGACAAAATCGGGATTCAGCCAGATTTAGAAGTAAAATTTCCAGAATTTTCAGAAGAAAATGAAAAAGCTTTAGTTGAATTAACAGAAACCACAAAAATTGAAGATTATGTTGAATTGCATCCAAATATGACGGAAAATCAAATTTCGTTGTATGCAAAAGAACTTGCTAAAAAATATAATATTGAAGAAAGATTTTTGCGCAAAATGATTCGAAACGAAGTTAATAAGGCAAAACCAGCAATGCTTTATGATTTGGATTACGATGTTCAACTTGATAAGGCAATAGAAATTTTAGAAAACACAAAAGATTTTTCGGCTCTTATGCAAACAACAAAAACTGTAAAAGAATATAACGATGAACTCGAAGCAAGCAAAAATTCAAACTAAAATAAAGCACTGTCATTCGGAATCTGTGGAGGAAAGAATTTTATCTTTGCACAGATGATGAGCAAAGACGGGAAGTTGAGAAAAATTTAATGAGACAGTTTATAACAGAAAATTTTCCTGATAAAAAAGGTTGCCTTGTTGTTGAAGGAAAACAATTTCATTATTTAAATTCAGTTTTGCGCTTAAAAGTTGGAGATATGATTTACGTGCGACTTCCAGACGGAAATTTACAAAATATGACTCTTGCAAAATTGGATGAAAATAAAAAAAATTTGATTCTTCAAGTTGCCGGAAAATCCGCAGAAAATTCTCAAGAAACAAAAAGTGATTTTCACGCAAAACCTTCTGAGAAAAATTCTCTGTTAGACTTGTGGCTTTTTATGTTTATTGCAAAACCGCAAAAAATGGAACAAATTTTAAGGCAGGCGACTGAATGTGGCGTAAAAAAAATTGTTCCGGTAATTGGTGATTTTTGCCAGAAAGGTTCAGTTGAATCCGCAAAAAAACATTTTAACGCAAATGATGAACGCTTAAAAAAAATCATTACAGAAGCAAGGCAGCAAAGTGGTTCGCCGGTAAATACAGAATTTACAAATTGCATTAGTGTAAATGAACTTGAAAATTTTTATCTTAACAATGAACTCAAAACTGACGAAAATTTAACGGTAGTTTTATACGAACAAAGTGAATTTTCACAAAGTTTTTTTTCTGCAATCAAAAATGTAGAAAAACTAAAGAGAATTTGTCTTGTTGTAGGTGCAGAAGGCGGAATTTCTCCAGACGAAATTGAAGTGATGAAAAATTTAGGTTTTAAAATTATTCATTTTGATACAAATATATTAAGATGTGAAACCGCAGCACTTTATGGAATTGCGGCAATTCAAAGTGCAGTTCAGGAGTCAAATTTATGGCAGTTGAAAGAATAGAAATTTTAGGTGTTCCAGTTGATGTTTGTCAGCCACAAAATCTTGAAAAAGAAATTATGCGCCTTTTAGAAAAACCAGGCACGAAGCAGATAATTTTTATGAATATTTGGGATTTGTTAAAGGCACGCAAAAAAAATGATTATTCTGAATGTGTAAAAAATGCAGATTTAATAATTCCAATTTCAAAAAGCATTTTACGTGGCGCAAAGTTCTTAAAAAAAACTGTTCCAGTTCGCTACAATCCGTTTGAAGCAACCATAAGAATTCTTACAATTCTGGAAAAGCATTATAAATCTTTTTATTTGCTGGGCGGAAAACGCTCAAGTTTAATGACTGCAGAACACAATGTTAGACAAACTTTTCCAAATCTTCAAATTGTAGGAAGATACATTGGTTATACTCCAAAATCAATAGAAGATAATATTGTTCAGGCAATTTACAAAGCATCTCCGTCTTTGGTTTTGCTCAGTGAAGGAATAAAAGAAAAAGAGGTTTGGGCGTTTAATCATAGAAATCAATTTTCTTCGAGCATTTTTATGTATTATCAGGATGCCATTGGAATTTTCAGCGAACGAAAAAGTCGTATTAGCGAAAAAAAATTTAATAAGGGACTGGAAATCTGGAGCGAAATTTTAAGAAATCCGTTTAAAATTTTTTTGATTTTTCCTTACATTTATTATCTATTTTCTTTGCTTTTTGCGAGAATTTTTAAAAAATGATTTTAGTTTTTCTGCGTTAAATATTTGTTAGGGGCTGTCCAATAAGTTTGCAACGTAGTGTCATTCCAAATTTAGTTCGGAATCTGTAAATTTAGAAATCATTTTTTTTCATTAAACCGACAGTTTTGTTAAAAATTTTTTCAATATAAGATGCTTCCCCTTCGCTAAGAGATGCTCTTGATAAAATATCACGCCAAAAATGTTCCATATCAGTGCGTCCGGCAAGCGTAAAAAATCCAATTTTCTGTAAATCGTCAGTGATTGTGCTAACTGTAGAATTCAAGCGTTTTAAATCTATTGGCGTGTAGCCAGTTTTTCCTTGATTTTTAGTTCTGAAAAGATGATAACAAATAATTTGAACCGCATGACTTAAATTTAACGAAGCAAATTCTTCGCTGGAAGGAATTGTAACGCCCATTGTACATTCAAGAAGTTCCTCGTCTTCAAGTCCAGTTCTTTCGTTTCCAAAAACAACTGCAATTTTTCCGTTTTCGCTGGTTTTTGCTGCAAGATTTGAAAAT
>CAZDAY010000121.1:0-1208 GCA_964503435.1 uncultured Treponema sp. | reverse complement strand
GAGTAGTTCCTGCACTAAAAACACAATCAGCAGTTGCCTGAGTTATAGAATCAAAAAATTCAGCATTATCAAAAATTTCAGAAGCGTGAATTGCAAGAACATGAACTTTTTCAGCGTCAATATCTTCTTTTTTGCCAACAATTCTTAGGTGATGAATTGAATTATTTGCCATTGCTCTGCACGCCGCGCCAATATTTCGTGCTTCTTCGGGACGACTTAAAATTACAACAATATTATCAAGATTCATTTGAAAAACTATACAATTTTTAAATCTATTTCGCTACAATTAGTTTTATGGAAACAAACGTTTTTGCTCAAAAAAAATCTTTAATTCTTGGCGGAACAAGTGGAATTGGTTTGGAAATTGCAAAAATTTTATGTGATTTTGATTCTTCGGTTACAGCGATTGGCAGAAAATTGCCAAAAATAGAAAAAAAAATAAATTTTATTCAGTTTGATTTTGAGAATTTTTTAAATTTAAAAAATCAGCAGGAATTTGAACAGAAATTTGATTTGTTATTGAAGCCGCTTTTAGAAAACACGGATTTTTTTGTTTATGTTGTGGGACCATTTGTTCAGAAAAGTTTAGAGCAAACTTCAAGTCGCGACTGGCAAAGTTTAGCTTTTTTTAATTATGTTTTGCCTGGAATGTGCTTATCTTCGCTTTTAAAATCAATGAAAGAAAAAAAATTTGGGCGGATTGTTCTTTTTGGCGGAACTAGAACCGAAAATGTGCGTTCTTATAAAACAAATGCCGCTTATGCGTCTTCTAAAACAGCACTTTCTGTTCTTATAAAATCTGCGGCAAGCGAATATTCTGAATTTGGAATTACGTGTAATGCAATTTTGCCGGGTTTTACTCGAAATGCTCCGAAAAATACAAAACTTGTTAGCGAAGTTGATTTAGCGCAAAAAACAATTTTTCTTTTAGAAAACGAAAATTTAAATGGAGTTCTGTTAAATGTTGACCGAGGATGGAATCCTTAAAAATAGAGCTTTTTGAGATTTACGTACTTTTATTTGCATAAATTCCCTATTTACTGTACTATGTTTAATAAAGTTATTGTGATTTAACTTTTGCAATAATGGTTTTACATCTTTTGTTCAGCAGAAATTTATAAATTCTAAATTAAATTTGAAATTACATAAAATTTAAAAAATTAGAACTTAGTATTTTAGACTTTCGATTGAGGTGACAAATGAATAAC
>CAZDAY010000120.1:0-5521 GCA_964503435.1 uncultured Treponema sp. | reverse complement strand
AAATAAAATTTCAGAATTAAAGTTAAAATTTTTAAGCTTTTTTTAAGTGATTTTGCTGATTTTACGTGATTTTTGAAAAACTTTGCATATTGACGGCAGAATTTTTAATCAGAAAAATAAATCTTCATCAACATTATCATAAAAAAATGTGCTATACTTAATTTATAAAATACAACGGAAGATTTTATGGCTAAAAAAATTTATTTGGGAAATTTGAATTATATTACAAACGAAGAAATGCTGAAAAATACGTTTTCGCGTTTTGGTGAAATTTTGAGCGTAAATATTATTTATGATAACGACACTTCTCAGTCGAAGGGTTTTGCGTTTATTGAATTTGCGGATGATAAAAGTGCAGACAAGGCGATTCTTTCTTTTAACGGCAAGGAACTTGATGGGCGGAAAATTCGCGTGAGTTTGGCTGAACAAAAATCATTTAATAAAAAAAATCGAGCGGAAAATTATAGGAAGAAATTATGAGTTTTTTGCCAAAGGATTTTTTAACTTACATTGCAGAAGAAACTAATCGGGCGGATTTTATTCAAAATTGGCTTTTAAAAAATGAAGTAAAATCTAACAGAATTGTAATTGATGGAAAAAATCACATTTTGGTGCAGTTTCCCAAAGAAAAATATAATTCTTCGTTCAGAATAAAAACTGTAATTGCTCATCACGACAGAGTTAAAAATTCCCCTGGCGCAAATGACAACAGCGCTGCGAACTGGCAGTTAATGAACTGGGCGGTTCATTTAAATTCAAAAAATTCGTTTCACAACGTAAGAATAATTTTTACTGACGGCGAGGAGCTTGGCTGGAATGCGGGAATTCGCGAGCAGGGGGCCTTTGCTATTGCATCAACTTTTAAACGACTGGGCATTATAAATGATGATGTTTATGTTTTTGATGCTTGCGGACGAGGAAACGTTAGCGTTCTTGCAAAAAATTCTATTCCTAAAAATGCACCTCAGGATTTTACAAAAAAATTTAACAGTCTTTATCTTAGGGCACAAAATATTTTAGCAAGTGCAAATCCTTCTTCCTGGCTTACTTTGCCGGTTCCTTACAGCGATAACGCATCTTTTCTGGCTTCTGGAATTCCGGCGGTTGCAATTACAATGCTTCCGGCAGACGAATCAGCACTTTATATGCGCGAACTTTTGAATAACAAAAATCTGGAAGATGCTGTGATGAACAGAGAAAAATCTCATCAAGACAGAATTAGCGGAAATCAAGTTGATTTTAATTACAAAGAAAAATTGCCTTTAACCTGGAGACTTTTTCATTCGCAAAATGATAATATTTCTTCGCTTACAAAAGATGCCTTTGTTGCAATGGGACGAATTCTTAGCGTTTTAGAAAATGTTGAAATTCCGCTGATTTAGTTGCGCCAAGTAATTTTCATTTAACGCTTACGACAGAATATGAACCTAAGGACAAAGTGAGGATAAAACTTGATTCTGGTTCGATGATAAAGTTTATGTGGCCTGCTGTTGATAAAATGTTTGAAAGTACAGCGGAAATTCTTTGTGTGCGGGCGATTTATTTTATGGAAGAAATTTTAATTTTTAATGTGAATCAAAAAATGCGGCTTGATTTGTTTTTACAGCAAAATCTTGCACAAAAAATTTTTAGTAAATCTGCGGATTTGTTTCTTGCGCCGGAAAAATCTTCTGCACCGGCATCATTGTCGGAAACGAAAAATTTTTCTGACGTACAAAAATTTTCTGTGTCGCAAAAATCATCAGCACGAGCAAAATCAAAAAATCAAATTTCAAATAGCAAAATTCGGCGGCTTATAATTGCGCACAAAGTCTTTGTTGATGGAAGAAATATTGCAATTCCTTCGTTTGAGTTAAAGAAAAATTCCTGCGTAAAACTTTTATTCGACAGCGAAAAATTCTTTTTTGAAAAATCACCAGACGATTTGGACTTTACTTTGGAAAAAGAAAATGTGCTTTTTGAAGATGACGTAATTCTTGTGGTGAACAAGCCCGCGTTTTTGCCCACGGAAGAAAGTTTTGTTGGCGGCAGAAAAAATCTTCATGATTGCGCAGTTGAATATTTGTGGAAACAAAATCCTGATTTAAGAAATCCGCCTTATGTGGGAATTATGCATCGTTTGGACAGGGAAACCAGCGGAACTGTTTTGTTTACAAAATCACGGAGCGTAAATAAAGCTTTTCATGAAATGTTTGAAAATCGTTGTATAGAAAAAATTTATTTTGCGCTTTGTACTTTGAAAGATGAAAAGAAAAATAAAAATCTTGCTGAAAAAACTGGCGAAACTTTTGTAGTGGAAAATTATATTGGCAGAATAAGTCCTAAAAGTCAGCAATGTAAAATGGGAATTTTGCCAAAGGAAAATGGTGGTTTGCTTTCAAAAACTGAATTTAAAATCGTAAAAAAATTTAAATTTTCTGATAATTTTGATGATTTAAAAAATGCTGATGATTTTGCCGGCGGAAAATTTAAAAGTCGGGAAAATTGCACGAAAGTTTGTAGCAGTAAAAATTTTAAAACTCAGAAAAATCAAAGAAATTCTTGTGCCCGTGAATATTTTCTGATTGAATGTAAACTTTTTTCTGGAAGAACGCATCAAATTAGAGTTCATTTGTCTTCTTTGGGGTTGCCGATTTTGGGCGATGAACTTTACGGTGGCGAGCAAAACTTACTTGAAAAATCCGGGCGGATAATGTTGCATGCTGAAAGTTTAAGTTTTGAACATCCGCTGACAAAGGAAACTTTAACAGTGCGTGCTCCGTTGCCTTTTTGACTGGCGGCGGGCGGGGCTGG
Source organism: uncultured Treponema sp. (assembly GCA_964503435.1). Classification (GTDB taxonomy): domain Bacteria; phylum Spirochaetota; class Spirochaetia; order Treponematales; family Treponemataceae; genus Treponema_D. Next base: position 2,728 of record CAZDAY010000120.1, on the reverse strand, counting down.
GGTATTTGCGATTTTTTTTGTGCTAAGTTTTAGCCCCATCTTATGTATGATGCAAAGAGGGTTTTGTTTGGGGCTTGAACTTAGTACAAAAAGTAAACTGCGAACAGAAAAATGTGCTCCAGAAAAATCAGAAAAACAAAAACTATAGAAATCTGGGGAAAAATCCATTAAACTTTTTACATCTATGCAAGGTTTGATTTTAAACGGGACGAAAAATGTTTTTGAAGTTGAATGTGATGATGGCATAACGCGAAATTGTGCTATTAAGGGCAAGGTTCTTAAATCTGGTGAAAAATATTATAATCCGCTGGCACCCGGCGATGTGGTTGTGCTTGATTCGGATTCGATTGAGGAACATAAGGCTTTAATTTGTGATTTGGTTCCCCGCAAGAATGAATTTGTGCGCTGGAATGTCAAAAAGAGGCAGCCGCAGATTTTGGCGAGTAATTTGGATTATCTGCTGATTGTGACGACTCCTGACGAACCTCCGTTTAGACCGCGCTTTATTGACAGGGCTTTGGCGCAGGCAGAATACGAAAATATTGAGCCAATTATTGTTTGTAATAAATATGATTTGGTTTCGGGGCAGGGAATGGCTGGAGTAGAAGATGCCCGGTTTGCAGAGGATGCTCGGTTTACAGAGAATTTTTCTGGCGGAGCAGAGGATGCTCGGTTAACAGAGAATTTCGCTGGCGGAGCAGAGGATTCTCGGTGGGCAGAAGAATTTTCTGGCGGAGCAGAGGATGCTCGGTTAACAGAGAATTTCGCTGGCGGAGCAGAGAATTCTCGGTGGGCAGAAGAATTTTCTGGCGCAACAGAAGTTCTCGCGCGCAACCGTCAGTCCGCTGGCGCAACTGGCGCTTGTCGTAGGGAAGAGCGTGCAGAGCAATTCGAGCGTCAACTGCAAATTTGGGAATCCGTGGGCTACAGAGTAATCCGCTCAAGTGCAAGAACCGGCGAAGGAATTGAAGAACTTGCGCATTTAATTGAAAACAAACTGAGCGCCTTCGTGGGTCAAAGTGGCGTTGGCAAAAGTTCAATCATCAACGTGCTTGATAACAACGTGGTTTTAAAAACCGGCAGTCTCTCGCAAAAATACGGAAAAGGTTGCCACACAACAACAAAGGGCTCGCTGATTCACTTAAACCTTGACGAAGCTTTGGTGGGCGGCAGAAAAGGTGCAACGGCAAACATAATAGACACACCGGGCGTAAGAAGATTTTTGCTGCACAATATTTCACCAGAAAATTTAGCGTTTTATTTTCGTGATTTTAAGCCTTTTTTAGGAAAGTGCAGTTTTGGCATGAGCTGTTCTCACATTCAAGAAAAAAATTGCGCCATAAAAGCGGCAGTCCAAAGCGGAAAAATTGCCCCAGAGCGCTATGAAAGCTGGCTGCGTATCCTCGAAGAAATGAAAAGCGGCGATTTTGAATAATTGCGCTAGCGGTTAACTTGTTATTTTGAGCCGTAGGCAAAGTAATCTACTAGCAGTAAACAAAAAATGTCGTGTATAATATAGTAAAAAGCAGTAATTATGCTGTTCTTAAAAAGTTAAAAATATTCATTTAAAAAAGTCTATAGCCCTGCAAGATTTGCAGGGGTGTGGTTTTAAGGGCACGCGAGCCCCGTGAAAATATGTAGCGAAGCGGAATATTTTCACAAGAAAGGTGCTGTCCCAGAAGTAACAAAACTTCAGTAAATGACAGTTTCTTTTTCATAACTTGTGTATTTTACAGCTCCTGTAATTCCTTTTTCTTCAAGATAATCATAATTTTCCTTGCTTCCATAATCTGCATCAGCAATTACAGTTTTAAATTTGCAGTCCAAACGTCGCATCACATTTTCAATATGTGGCATAAAAGTTCTTGTGTCTGTTGGATTTTGAAATACATCATAGCCAATTATAAAATTGCTTTCAGTTCCAACCTGAATGTTGTATTCGGATTTTACTGACCGTTCATCATGAGGTCTTCTTTCATCCGCATAAAAGTAGCATCTTCATCTGTCTTTGGATAACTGTTTCTGCCGGTTAATTTAGCCTTTTCGTATTTTTCTTTACAGAAGATAATCTTTTTTAATCTGATATTCTGCCTTTTTTAGTTTTTTTTTATGTCTTTTGTGCCCATATCATCAAGTCCGCTAATTTCGGCTAGTTTTCTGTTGATTTTATCAGTGGCTTCTTTTATGTCCCCGCTTGTAACAATTGCATCATCTTCGGTTTCCGTAAAATCCTTGTTCCCCATGAAACTGATTTTCCCTGCTGGTGATTTCTTCGATTGAGTTCTTCAGTTTCTCGATCTGGAATTTATTGATTGTCCGGAAATCTGATTTTTGGAATCCTGTAAGCCACATCACGTTTACGTTTTCGCGGCACTGTTTTGCAATCTGTCATGAGAAATAACTTTCCATCATGTAGCTCTAAATAAGAACTTTCAAAAGCATAACCGGCTTATACCGGCTTGCTTCGCCTCCTTTCGTGTAGTTTGAAAATATTTCTTCGATTCTCAGTTTTGTCTAGGCTTGATGGCAACAGCCACTGCTCATTCTGACTGTACGGTTTGAATGTGATTTTATCGCTTACACCTTTGCTAATATTTAAATTTTACCTGATTTGAATTTTCTTGTAAATTTTTATATTTGGTATTATCACATGCTTTTTGGACAGGGCCGGTGATATAAGTTTGTCTCCATTGAGCGTTGTGCTGTGCCGTTTTTACTAGTTCATTTA
>CAZDAY010000119.1:0-5562 GCA_964503435.1 uncultured Treponema sp. | reverse complement strand
TGGAAAAAATCCGTAGTCTGCATAATCATCTTTGTTCAGTTCTGCAAGAATACCTGCTCCAACTGCTTCTTCAAGAAATGCCCTCTGACCCCAAATGCTTACAATGTCTGGCATCTGTTCCTGGCAGTACGCTTTAAATTTTGTTTTGTATGCGGCTTCATTTAATGTTTCAACTTTTATTTCAATTTCAGGATGAAGTGTGGTGTAGTTGTCAATTATTTTCTGCTCAAGTCCTCCCTGCCCAAAAATTCTGTCTGGCAAGTTTGAAAAAAGTGTAAGTGTAATTTTATTTTCCTCTGATTTTTTTGAACACGATGTAGCAAGTGTAAGAAAAAATGCACTTGTGGCAAGAAAAATAATTTGTTTCGCTTTCATATTTATATGATAAACCTTTTTTATAATAGAATAAAAGTTTTGTTTTAATTGAAAAGGTGTGTTTTTTTTAGAATATGGGGATTTTTTTTATTTCAAGAACATTCAGTCTTCCAAAAATAATACACTTTTTTGAAAAAACACTCACTTTTGTGCAGAAAAAAAAGATGTAATAATTTTAACATCGGAGGTAAATATGAAAAAAATAATTGTTTCGTTTGCGCTGGTTTTTATTGCGTTTTCATGTTTTGCGCTTCCTTCTGCAAACAAAACAACTGCTCCTTCAAAAAGGGGTATATGTTACAATTCTTTTTCGCAGCAGGAAATTGATGTTCTTGAAAAAAGCAATGTAAGCTGGGGATACAACTGGTATCAGTCTTCTGGAAGCGACAGAATAGGTCCTGAGCAGAATATTGAGTTTATGCCAATGATTTGGGGCGCCGGTGAAGATTTTGATGACATGGTAAAACGTACGCGGGAATATCTTTCGGAGCATAAAAACGTAAGGTGTATTTTGGGTTTTAATGAGCCAATGATGAAAGGTCAGTACGGTGGATGCGATCTTACGCCTAAAGAGGCTGCAAAAAAATGGCCTGTGCTTGAAAAAATTGCCGCTGATTTTGATGTACTTCTGGCTGGTCCTGCACTTACCTGGGGATTTGAGCCGCTTTCTGACGGAAAAATTTACGGTGCGCCAGAAGAATGGATGGACGAATTTATCAGGCAGTATAAAAAAATGAATCGCAAAAGAGAACCACGCTTTGATTTTCTTGTACTTCACAGTTATATGGATTATCCTTCCGCAGTTATGTGGTTTTGCAGTACTTATGCCGCACGTTATGGAAAAAAAGTAATGCTCACAGAATTTTGTGCCTGGGATCAAGATCCAAATCAAAAACCTCATCAAAGTCTTTGGGAACAAATTGTCGCTATGAGTCAAAAAGTTGAAGCAATGGACAGTGAAGATTGTGTGGAAAGTTATGCATGGTTTATGTCGCATGCTGCTGTAAATGAAGTGCCGTTTAATTCTGTTTTTTCAGAGCGTGATTCTGATGGAAAACTTACAGAATTGGGAGCGGTTTATCTTAACATGGTGGATGTTTCAAAGAAAAATGTTTTTTCTCAAGGAGAGGTGATTCCGGCTTTTAAATACTCATCATCAAGTAATTATAATAAAACAGTTGGTACAAAATGTGATGACGGCGTAAGGTTTAACACTCCTGTAGGACTTGCACTTGCCACAGATAATTCTAATAAGGAAATTTTCAATGATATTCCGCTTGAACTTTCTGATTTTTCAAACAAGCGCTTTGCTTCGTATATGCTGAATTTGGCGGAAAGCAGAACTTACACAATGAAACTTCGCCTTCTTACAGACAATACTGAAATTTTTACTGTAAGTTCAGATGGCAGTGAACTTGCAAAACTGGAACTTCCAGGAACTAATGGCGAATGGAAAACTGTGGAACTGAAAGTGCCACTTGAAAAAGGTACGCATGAAATTCTCATAAAAAGTCTTGGTAATGCGCGAAAAGTAAAATTTTACTGGTTTGCAGTGAATTAGTAAAATCATTTTGAAAAACACTTTTGTAGAAACACTCAATGACCGCTATGTTCGGAATGACACATTTCGCAAAAAACTAAAAACTCGAAATTAGGGCTAAATAAAAAATCTACAGTATTTTTACAATAATTAAAGGAGATAAAAATATGAAAAAGACTACATTTATTTTTTCAACACTTGCATTATTTGCATGTTCACTTATCGTTTCCTGTGCTTCTACAAAACAGGAAAACGTTTCTTATGCGGCAAAACCTCCAGTTTATTCAAATTTTTCTTCAGAAAAAAGTGTACTGTTTAAAACATTTGGCGGTTGTGGCGTGCAAATCTGGCAGAATGAATGGGGCGCACATGAAAATTCTTTTGAACTTGACTACACTGCTGGAAAATTTACTGTAGGAAATATTGGCTGGTGGGGCGGTGCTTTCGGCTGTTATGACAACGGAATTCCAAACGGTGCAAAATTCAATTTGTCCCACATTGCAAAAATCACTTTTGAAGCAAAGGCATCTTGCTACGGAACATTATATTTTAATTTTGACAACAATCAGAAAAATGAAATTGACCTTAACCCTGAATACAAAGAATACACGATTGAATTTGATCATCTTAAAAGCAAAACAGAAGTTCTTTTTATGATAGGCGGTGTTCGTGATTTAAGCGATGCTGGAACTGAAGTTTATATTAAAAACATTGCGTTCTACGATTTTGAAGGAAACGAAACCGTACCAAAGTACAATTAAAATTTTTTAATAAAGTTTTGACTTGTCAAAAAGTTTAAGCACTTTTCCGAAAATCAGCATAGTTATTTTAGATTTTACAAGTCTTACAATGTGAGCATAGAAATTTTTACAGGAGTTTTTTGATGAAAAGTCTGATAAAAAGATTTTCTGTGCTCATTTGCATTATGATGATTAGTTTTGCTGGCTGTAGTATTAGCGTTGCTCCAAAAGAAGAATCTTCTGCCTCTGAAAGTGGCGGTTCTGGCAACACGGGGGGGGGCAGTTCAAGTGGCACTAATAGCGGTTCCACAGAAAGCGGCGGTTCTGGCAACACGGGCGGCTCAGGTTCTGCACAAAATCCTTCTTCTACAAAAAAAATCGAAGATAATTTTTCCATTACATTAAAAACTGCTGTGGGTGGCGCATGGATTCATCTTATTGCTTCCTGGACAGATGCCGATTTTGCAGTTTCTAAAGCTGACTTTCTTGTTTCAGGCGAATATAAACCAGTAATTGACGGAACAATTCATTTTACAAATATTATTGACGGTGAATGTCGTTCACTCGCATCAAGTACAATTTGGGGCGTTAATTTTGAAAATGCAGTTTTTGTTTCTGAATCAAATCATAGTTTTATCTTTTACATGAATGTTAATGGTGGTCTTTATAAAATTACAGTTCCATTTACTGGAAAAAATAATACTAAGGATGAAGAATTTGAACTTTCAGGCGATGTAATTTTTGAGCGTGTAGGTAATTCCTCTGCCGGTTCGAGCGGTTCTTCTGGCAATGCAGGAGGTTCAGGCAGTTCAAGTGGCACTAATAGCGGTTCCACAGAAAGCGGAGGTTCTGCTGGCAACACTGGCGGTTCAGGCAGTTCAAGTGGTTCAGGTTCTGGAAATAATCAAGAATCTAATAAAAGTGAGGGTATACAAATTTCTGGACCTTCCACAGTAAAAGTTACTTCTCAAATAAATCTTGTGGCAACATCTGTTCCAGAAGGTTCTTCGCTTGGAACAATTAACTGGTCAAGTTCAGACGAATCCGTTGCATTAGTTTCTGGACTTGGAACTGTAACAGGACTAAAAGAAGGAACTGTAGTTATCCGTGCAGAATCTGGTTCTTTATATGCAACAAAAGCAATCACTGTTGTAGAAGATGTAGATCCAGAAAGTTCAATTACTTCTTCTTCTCAAATTTCACCTGAATCAAAGTATCCTGTTCCATTTGGTATTGTTCTTGACGGTAACGTAGAAAACGGACAGTTTTCTATTTGCTTTGGTGCTCCAAATCCTATGGCAGACTATTGGGATTTATTTATTACAGGCGGAGACTTAAACGATAAAAAAGTAAAGCTTAACACTTGTGGCGTAACACCTATAAAAGTCGGAAAGGCTGCAACATATTCTTTAAAACTTTATGCAGTATATGTAGAAGATGGAGTTCCTCATTATTCAAACGCTGGGGAAGGAAGCGTAAATGTTACTACAAACAGCGATGTGCAAACTCTTCCTTCTGATGCTGATGCTCGTCTTGCAAACAGAACTCTTGTCCAAAAAAAAGACACTTCAACTCTTACGCTCCAATTTGAAAATAACACAAAAAAATGGAAAGACGAAGAAATTTGGGTAACAGCTTACGGACGCAATTCAAGAAGTGAATGGTGCTACCTTAACAAAGACGGAACTGCTATTCCAATTACCGCGGGAACAACAAGTGCTGACTGGTCATTCCGCTTTAGTGATGTTGATTCTACCTGGGGTTTACAAGTTAAAGATTTTAGTTCCAGCCGTATTTACTTTACCTGTGGAAGCGAACCTGTTTCAATGAATGCCGTAGTTGATGCAAATGGAAATATTGGAGTGGCACAGCCTAACATGGCCATTGAAAACGATGCCAACGCAACAAAATATTTTGATTGGATTGAATTTACCGCAGGTGATGTTCTTTACGTGAATACAACTCAAGTTGACGCTTTTACATTCCCGATTGTTGTAGCAGATTATGCTGATGACGGAATGGGTGGCTATGAATGGAAAAAATCTGTGGGAATTACCAAGAGCCGCAAAGAAGTTTTTGACGCCTGGGAAGATTGGACAAATACTTACCCTCATTACAAAAATCTTGTGCGCTGTAACGGAACAAGAATTCTCGCTCCATGCAAAGTGCCTAAAAGTGATTTTAATATGACATATATGGATTCTTATATTAAAGATGTATGGAACTATTACAAAACTAATGATCTTCATTATTCAGAACAAGAACACGGAACGTACACAGGTCGCGTTCATGAAGTGAAGGGAACAGACGGAAAAATAAAAAATGTTCTTATAATGACTCGTGCAAGTGATAACGCAAAATTTTATGTGTATGATACACCGAACATGGAAGAAGCTTTTGAGGGCAGTGGAAAACTTGCCATGGACTGTAACAAAGCGCAGAGCAGGCAATGGTTTGGAACAGAAGAATACGGAAACGACGAAACTTCAAAAAATGTACAGAACCGTATTTGTTCAGCCTTTACTCGCCATGCCTTTATAAAAAGCGGCAACAATTACATAAACGTAATGGACGATCCAAGTCGCTATTACACAGAAGAACCTGCAAATATGTATTCAGCATTCTTCCACAAAAAAGCAGGAAACTTAGATGGTTTTGCTTACGGTTTTGCCTATGACGACAACCACGATCAGTCTACTACTACAGTAGATGCAAATTGTCGCGGTGTTATTGTTAGTATTGGTAAGTGGGAGTAATTTGCTAATAAAAAATATCTTCTGATGATTTAGTATTCTGTTTGTGCAATGTTAAAATGCAAGAAGCAGTTGAAAATCATCGGAAGATATTCATTTTATTATTGTTTTGCTATTTCTGTAAGACTTGTAACAAATCCTGCCATATTTTGAA
>CAZDAY010000118.1:0-5565 GCA_964503435.1 uncultured Treponema sp. | reverse complement strand
ATTCGCCATTTCGTAATTTTTCAAAACTTTGAATGCCAATTGGTAATTTTCTGAACTTTTGCATAGTTTCAGTTTAGCATAGAATGAGGAAAGTTTAAATGTAAAAAAAATTGATTAAACTTCTTGTTCTGTTGTAGTACTGAACGAATCTTCACACTTCTGTCTTTACTTCTTCAGAACGGATTTTCATTTTGTTTGCTATCAGGGCTGCATGAAGTCCGATATGGAATGCCATGAAAATATAATACCAGTGAGAGGCCGACAAGTGAGTTGTTTGGGGCAAAACTAAGTGTGTTGGCTACTATAGTCTGAAGGAATAAACTACGCCATCAAAAGCCCTGTAATCACTAAAAGAAGGACACAAATCAAAAGTCCGCAGTTTACAATAAACTGCATAATACGGAAAGGCTGGTACTTTCCCTTAAATAGCGAACCGTACCAGCGGCAGTTTGTGTTCATAGTTTTATTTTATCTCCATAAGACGGTAGTTTCTAGATCTGAATCCAATTTTTGCAGCGTGTTCCAAGGTGTGAAGGCCGTTACGGCTTTCAATTCGTTCTATTAGGCTTCCTGAGTCCTTTGCAATGTATACTAAATCAACACAAGCCTGATCCAATGCTACCGGATCGGTGGAAGCTAAAATGCCGATGTCGTGCATGTCTGGTTCTGCGGGATTTGCGTCACAGTCGCAGTCTACGGAAAGCCGATTCATCACGTTTACACAGACAATTCCTTTACCGTTCTGCATATAGTCGCATACAGATTTTGCGGCTTCTGCCATGCTTTCCAAAAAAGCATCCTGATTTCCCATAATGGTGCCTTTTGTACGTGAGCCGCCGGAGTGAATCTGTACTTTACCCGATTTTTCTACGCCCATTCCACTTGCAAAACCGATTGAAAGGTTTTTGATTGCTCCACCAAAACCGCCCATCGCGTGTCCTTTAAAGTGCGAAAGAATCAGATAAGTCTGATAATCTTTAAAGTGGCTTCCGACATAATTTTCCTTGAGTCTTTCGCCGCCTTTTACAGGAATTGTCATATAACCTTCTGCATCCTGAAGGTCGAAGCCGTTTGCAACATCTAAAAAGCCGTGGTCACGGGCGATTTTCATGTGGTCAATGTTGTTGCTTCTTCCGCCGCCGTAAGCTGTGTTGCATTCTACGATTGTGGCATTCAGTTCATCTTTGACAAGATTTTTGATAAGGGCAGGACGAAGGTAGTTTGAGTTTTCGCTTTCACCGGTACTCACTTTTACACCGGTTTTACCGGTCGCTTTGTGGCCGGTTGCGTTATAGACTTTTACCAGCGCTTCTGGTGAAATGTCTCGGATAAAGTATACGACGGGAGCGGATTTATTTTTTGTTTCATATGATTTGTATGTTGCCGCTTTGGGATTGTCTTTGGCAAAAAGTGCGGTGGTTAAGCCTTTTAAAACCACCAGTGCGACAAGACCTGCTACTATAAATGTTTTGATTTTCATAAGTGTTCTCCAATTATTTTAAAAGTTCATTCAGTTTCTTTATGTTTCGTCAAGCGGGATTAAGTTTCGCATATAGGCGGTTCCTGTAAAGTAGGCGGAAACGTCGTTACCGAATTCGAATGTACAGTCGCTTTTGTTTTGATCGGGTGATTTTGATGATTTTGCGAAAACTGCTGCACTCAGAAGAGAAATTGTTATAATGGAAAGAATAATTTTTTTCATTGAAATATTCCTTATTTTGTAAGTCCGTGTTTCTTTAGCCACCTTTCCAAATGTTCTGCAATCAGAGCGTTGTTTGTTTCCTGGAACAGGAAGTGGCTGTTGCCGGTAATTCCGATTTTTGGAAGGTCGATGACTGTGGCATCTCCGCCGTCTGCGTTGTAGTGTTCGGCAAAATCAAGAGCCATGTCGCGAACCTGCTTCCAAAAACCTGTGCTTATGATGTTTTCAGGACCGTTATCGATGTAATCGCCAAAGTAGATAATCATCGGAATTTTTGCATTGAGGAACTTGTTGTATTCTTCGCTGCCAACGATTGGTGTTCCGCCCGGCTCAACTGCTACGATTGCGGCAAGATTTTCTGTGTCTGTCTGCCAGCCTACTCTTCCACCCTGAGAGTGGGTGATATAGATTGCTTTTTTTCCGGTCATTTTGCGAACATCCGCTAAAACGTCACTGAGCACTGAGCCAAAAAGTTTTTCGTCATAGTCACCTGTGTTCGGTGTCATCTGGCGGAAGAACTGATTCTGAGCTTCGCTGCCTGCCGGAAAAGCGGATCCTTCGTAGCGGTCTGGAGCAACAAGTCCGATTCTAAAATGAGTGTACCATGCCTGATCGCCCGGCATATAATCTTTGCCGTCTGTGCCCCATGCATCGATTCCGCCTGCGCTTGCCATGCGGGTTGTGTTACCGGCAGAAGCCCTTCGAGGTTGGTCTACTAAAAAGGCAGCATGACCTTTGCGGAGGAAAATGTCGCTCCATCCGTCTCTGCCATCTGGAGTTGTCTGCCAGCCGGTTCTTGACTGTCCGTAGCCGTGAAGATAAACGATTGGGTTTGCATTTTTGCCTGCCGGAATCTGATAAAATGTATTTGCGTGGTCTATGTGAGCAGTGTTTCCAGCGCGAGTAGGATCAAGCCAGCTTTTTTCTGGTGCGTATTCACCAGGTACTGGGGCGGTTACCGTTCCGCCGGATGTGAACACGCCCTGTTTCTCAATAACGAGTGCGTTTTTTGAAGAGCCACTACATGCAGTGAGTGCGATTGTGAGGGCTGCGGCTGTTATTGCTAAAATATTTTTTTTCATAAGGCAAATCTCCTTGTCTTTTAGATAATCTAATTTTACCGACAGGGAGAGCCTTTTGTACAATATAAATTTTGCAAGGAGCTATGTGCTACACGCATAGCAAGTCTATTCTTCGTCAATGCAGTGAGTTCTTCACTGAAGGGAATGTCAGCGACTGCGGTGAATTCAAAATATCTTAATCGAAATGATTTTGCACAAGAATTCAAAACCATTGCATTAGCTATCATAGAAAAATCGTCAATTGAATATTTTACTGTAAAATCAGTAAAGACAAGGCGAGATGCTCTTCAAGAAGCTATAGATAGTTATGATTTGGACTTGGTAAAAGCAATTATTGAAAAAGGACTTGATATCAATGGATTATTGATTTCTGCGGATGAGGTTTCACCTGTTTATTATTGTATACAAAGATTTAAGCAGACAAAATTCCCTGATAAATCCATTGAGCAACTATCTAAAATTGATGAAAGTGCAAATATAGTTTGGGAAAATCTTAATATGCCTGGACTAACAAATTCAGACAAGAAGAACATGTACTTTAATGCTAAAACTCCTTTTGGTAATAAAGAATTACAAGAAAAATTAACGAAAGCAGCAGTTTTTAAAGAGATGGGCCCTGATAATACATATCAAGAACAACAAAAGCAACTTAGAGAAATTTGCCTTTATTTAATTGAAAAAACAGCAAACCAGGATGAATTTATTTTAGAAAATCTACAGATAAATCAAAAATGGACAGTTTTGTTTTTAGCAGCAGAAACAGATGACAAAGAAATCTGTCGTGCTTTATTGAAAAATGGTGCCAATCCAAATCTTCATTTAGGATATAATCCAGAATGCGGAATGATTACTTTTTTGAAAACATGTATTTTACTTGAATCATGGGACGTTTTGGAAATGTTTTTGTCTGAGTTTCCTGATTTAGCAAAAGTCACAATAAATGAAAGTGATAATATCTATCAGGCATCATCTTTTGCTTTCTTCATGAGAAAAATGATAGAGACTCGGCAGTTCGAGCCTAAAAATTATAAGGGAAGAGATTTTGTTTTAAAAATGGCAAACCTTTTTGGTCAATGTGGGGCAAGTTACAATCAACCTTCAAAGTTTGGTTCTGCAAATGATATGTTGAAATTTGTATAATGATAAAGTAGTCACTCATTTGTTTTGAACGGCAGCCACTTTCTGTCCACTGCGCTGAAGAGTTTATGCTCCGCCTAAGTCATTCTTACATTTAAACTTTCCTCATTCTATGTTAAACTGAAACTATGCAAAAGTTCAGAAAATTGCCAATTGGCATTCAAAGTTTTGAAGATTTACGAAAAAATAATTATCTCTATGTTGATAAAACGGAATTTGTGTTTCGGCTTGCAGAAACTGGAAAAGTTTATTTTCTGAGCCGGCCGCGCAGATTTGGAAAAAGCCTTTTTCTTTCAACCTTAAAAGCTTTTTTTGAAGGCAAAAAGGAACTTTTTTCTGGACTTAAAATTATAGAACTGGAAAGCGACAATCCGGATGCCTGGAAAAAATATCCGGTAATTTATTTAAATTTCGCTCAAAATAATTTTACAAAAAAAGGTTCTTTGGAAGATTGTATAAATCGTGAGTTAGAAAAGTACGAAAAAGAATATAATATTTCGCTTGAATACGAAGATAAGTTAAATTCAATTCATTTTGCAGGTCGTTTTATAGATATTGTTCAGGCAGCGAACAAACAAACAGGAATGCAGGCCGTTGTTTTGATTGACGAATATGATAAACCTCTTTTAGATTCACAAAATGACGATGAGCTTATAGATCACAACCGGAATGTTTTAAAAGGTTTGTATGTTACATTAAAAGCATTGGACGAATATTTGAAATTTGTTTTCCTGACTGGCGTTACAAAATTCAGCAAAGTTTCTATTTTCAGCGATTTGAATCAGCTGGAAGATATTTCTATAACGCGCGACTATGCAACAATTTGCGGAATTACGGAAGAAGAGATGCTTTACAATTTCGAGCCTGAAATTGAAGCAATGGCAAAAACGTTGGACTTAACTAAAGACGACTGCATAAAAAAGCTTGAACAAATGTACGATGGCTATCACTTTTTTCCAGAAAGCAAAGGCGTTTATAATCCATTCAGTTTAATAAATGCTTTAAAAAATCAAAATTTTGATTCTTATTGGTTTTCCACCGGAACTTCAACATTTTTGATAAAAAAATTAAAAGAATCTAATTTCAACTATATGGATTTTACAAACGGAGTTAATGCAAACGAGCAAGATTTAAAGGATTACAGAAACGACAATCCAAACCCAATTCCGCTTTTTTATCAAACTGGATATTTAACAATAAAAGATTACGACAAAGACTTTAATGTTTACACGCTAAAATATCCAAATGATGAAGTAAAATACGCATTCATAAATTCGCTTGTGCCATCATTACTAACAATTCAAAGTTCAAATGGTCTTGATATTGTTTCTTTTGCTCGCGATATAAAAAGTGCAACCACAGAAAGCATGATGAACCGTTTTAAGTCGCTTTTTGCAACTCTTCCCTATCCAACTGCGAAAAAAGACGAGGCAAAACGCATTGCAGAACAGAACTTTCAGAATGTTTTTTACTTAGTTTTTACGCTCTTAGGACAATGGTCGCAGGTTGAAGTTCATAACAATGTTGGTCGAGCTGATTGCGTTTTAGCAAACGGAAACAACGTTTTTATTTTTGAATTTAAAGTAGATAAAAGTGCAGATGAAGCGTTGGCGCAAATAGAAGAAAACAAATATGCAGAACCTT
>CAZDAY010000117.1:0-5614 GCA_964503435.1 uncultured Treponema sp. | reverse complement strand
TCTGAATTCTGATTCGGAAGAATTTCATTTTCTTTAATTTCATTTGAAAAAGCTATAGTTTGATTTTTTTCTAAAAATTCTTTAAAAATAGCAGATTTAAAAAATGAAACGTAATTAACTTCATCAAAAAATTCATATTTATATTGAGAGCCAAACATTCCCTGACTTAATGATTCTCTTTTTCTTAAATTTGTAACAGGAAAAATAAAAGCCTGTGTTAATTTTAAATTTTCTGGCAAAACTGAATTAAAAATTTTTACAAATTCCTTTTCATCAAAATTTTCATAAAGAATACAAGAAGCAATTTCTTCTTCAGAAGGAATTCCTAAAGTCATAGCACTTGCAAATTCAAGACGTGGCAAAGGATTAAATCCAACTGTAAAAACGACAGGCAGTTTACTTCGTAAAATTGCTTTATGAAAAATTTCAACTTGCGAAAGATAGGCAATAAATTCTGCTCCATTTTTTCTTGTGAATTTAAAAATTACGCGGTAAAGAATAGGAATATTACATTCTGGATATGATTTATGAAATTTTACCGTCGACTTTTCTGTACTAGTTAAGACTGATTCTATCTTATCTTCAGAATAAACTTCAATATTATTTTTTGAACTACAAATTCCGCAAGGATGTTTACAATTATGCTCACAAATTTTTGTCAGTTCATGTTTTTTAGATTTCTCAAATTCTTTTTTATAAAAATTTTTTGAAGGTCCCAGACTTATATCTTTCCATGGAAGTTCTTCGTCCAAAGCCCAGTCTTTATAAATCCAATCTTTTACGTTCCATGAAGATTCTTCAAATGCTTCATTCCAGAATTTCATATTTTCTTTTAAATGATCGTCCCATGAATCAAAACGAGCGCCTTTTTTATAAGCATTAAAAATAATTTCGCTGCAACGTCTATCGCCTCTACTCAAAAGTCCTTCAATTATGGGAGCGTTATAATTTGAATGTCCGATTTTAAATTTTCCTCTTGGAAGATTTTTGTAAATATAATCTATTTTTCGATGCGCTTCTTCAGGGGTAATTTGTTTTACCCATTGATAAGGCGTGTGAGGTTTAGGAACAAAAACGCCAATATTTACATTACATTGAATTTTTGTTTTTGCTTGAAGATTCAAAAGAAAATTTACAATAGTTTCTTCTTCGTTCACATCAACAGGAAGTCCAATCATAAAATAAAATTTTGCACTGCTCCAACCTCTTGTTTTTGCTTCTTTTATAATTTCTTCAAGATGCTGAGCGTAAACTTCCTTATTTAAACTTAATTGCGCCATTTCATCGGGAGTTTCCACAGCAAAAGTTAAACCGCTTTTTCTAACACGATTGAGTTTTTCAAGAATATCCAAAGACATGCTGTTTACTTTTAAACTTGGAAGCTGAAAAGAAACATTATAACCTTCATATCGTTCATTTAAAATATCTAATAAATTTCCAACATTTGGAAAATCAGCACTGCTTAGCGAATTTAAACTGATTTCTCTGTATCCGGCGTCAAAAACAAGATGATCAATTTCTTCGATAATCAAATTCAAATTTTTAACGCGCATTGGTCTGTAATAAATTCCTGCATGGCAAAACCGGCAACCATTTGGGCAGCCTCGCATAATTTCAACAACACCATGATCTTGAATTGGCTTAGAAGTTGTTAAAGGAAACCAGGCAGATATTGAAGGAACAAGTCCAAAGTTATTTTGCACATGCCGATATGAAATTTTATTTTGATTTGGAGTCCACATAAAAGGTTTTGTTTTTATGTAATCTAGCAATTCTTTTCGAGAACTTCCGTTTTTTTTCATAATCGCTAAATCTTCTACAAGTTCAAACAAGGCATTTTCTGCTTCACCAATCATAATCGCATCAAAAAAAAGTGAAAATGGCGCTGGATTTGTAACTCCGCAACCGCCTGCAATAACAATCGGTTCATTTTCGGTTCTTTCTTCCGCAAGAATTGATATGTGCCCGTCTTCGAGCATTGCTAAAACTTCAGTGGCACCTAATTCATATCCTATTGAAAAACTTAAAATGTCAAGTTCATTTAGCGGCATTCCAGTTTCAAGAGTATAAAGTGGAATATTTTTTTTCTTCAGTAAATTTTCAAAATCAATATCTGGTGCAAAAACTCTTTCGCAACGAATATTATCAAATTTATTTAATGCGTTATAAATTATCTTTATGGCAAGATTTGACATTGCAATTTCATACATATCAGGAAAAGCAATACCAAAATTAAAAAGTTCTTCGTCATCATGTTTTTTTATAATGATTCCATATTCTCCGCCCAAATATCTTGAAGGAGATTGAACAGTATTTAATTCTTGAGCAAAAATTTTTAAGGGATTTATAAGATTCATACAATACTTCCAACAGAAAAATCAAGCCGCCTATTTTCTACGCTCATAACAAGTCCCATGGCGATGAAATCTGTGATTAAAGCCGAACCTCCGTATGAAAGAAAAGGCAAAGGAATTCCAGTGATTGGCATTAAACCTATAACCATGCCAACGTTAACAATAAAATGAAAAAACAACATTCCTAAAATTCCTGCACAAATATACGCTCCGTAAGAGCTGTTGGTTTGTTTAATTATATAAATTATTCTGATAAACAAAACTAAAAATAATGCAAACAATATCATTCCGCCAACAAATCCCATTTCTTCAGAATAAATGCTGAAAATAAAATCTGTACTTTGTTCTGGTGTAAATCTTAAATGACTCTGCGGCCCTTTTAAAAATCCACGTCCCCATAAACTTCCAGAACCAACGGCGGTTTCTGATTGAATAATGTGCCAGCCGAATCCCTTTGGATCAACTTGCGGATTTACAAAAACAACAAGACGCATTATTTGATATTCCATTAAAACTTTACGCATTGCAACAGAAGAAATCAAAGCAAATGTAAAAATTCCAAAAATACAAGTAATCCAATAATAATATTTTTTCTTAAACAATAAATATCCAATAAGACCGACCAAAGTCACAGTTAAAGATGCAACAATAACAATCAGCAAAATTTTTGTATTTGTAAAAATGTGAATAATTGGAATATTTGTTTTTAAAACCTTAGATTCAATAACCGGCAAAACCGTAAATAAAATGGAAAAAACTCCATAAGACAAAGCAAATAAAATATATTTTAAAGGAATGTCTGCAATAAAACACATAAAGAAAAATATTGGAAGATAAACACTTGCAGTTCCTAAATCTGGTTGTAAAAAAATTAAAAAAAGTGGCAAAATCATTATTATAATTGCAATAAAAAATCTTTTTAATTGTTTTTGTGATTTTGATTTTTCTAAATATTTCGCCAAAAATAAAATGTATACAATTTTTCCAATTTCAGAAGGTTGTATTGAAAATGATTTAAATCCTAACCAGCTTTTTGCATTATTACGTTCGATTCCAAATTTCCAGGTGACTGCAAGTAATAAAATCAAAATTGCGTATAAAATAGTTGATAAATTATAAAATTTTCTATAATCATAAAGCGCAAAAAAAATCATTAAAGCAAAACCGGCACAAGCCCAAATTGTTTGTCTTACATAAAGTTTATTTATCATCACGCCCATTGCATTAAATGCTGATGAATATATAAATAAAATTCCAATTGTTGTAAGTAATATTGTGCAAAGAATCAAAATGTAATCAAAACGATTTAAAAACTTTGTTCGCATTTTACTCTCTTCTTCCTTGATTTCTATTTGGTTTATAACCTAAAATTTGTACAGCTTCTTCATAAGTCTGATCGTTGAAAATTCCTTGAATAATCAAACTGTTAGCATAAGTAGCCCACCATTCCCAATCATTAACTGCTTCGATAAGTGTTACAACTACAATTTGCTCTTCTGGAGGAGCATTGTAAGGCGCATAAGAAACCATCCAGGAATGCCAATGTCCTTTTTCATAACCGTTTACTTCCGCAGTTCCTGTTTTTCCAGCAATTTCTACGGATTTTAAATTCATTGGATAACTTGCAGTTCCATTTGTTATTGTGTATCGCAAATTTTCCTGAACAGTTTTCCAGATATCTTCTGGAATTGTAGATGACTGCAAAATTTGAGGTTTTATATCTTTAATTATTTCTCCAGAAACAGGATCTCTTACTTCTTTCAAAAGATGCGGTTTATAAATTATTCCTTTGTTAACAACCATCGCCATCATATTTGCTATGTGCAACGGAGTTACAGTTGTATATCCCTGTCCAATAGAAATATTCATTGTATCGCCACCGAGCCATTTTTCGTGAAAACGTTTTTCTTTCCACTGTGCTGTAGGAACAAACCCAAAACTTTGGCTTGGCAAATCAATTTCAAGACTTTTTCCAAACCCAAATTCTTGTGCATAAGAAGAAATTTTTTCTACTCCAAGATTATCTCGTCCAACAATCCAGAAATAAACATCGCAAGATTGCGCCAATGAATTTTTTAAATCTAAATAACCATGACCTGGCTTTTTTATATGACAAGAAAATTTTCTGCCTCCGTATAGAATTTCTCCAGTACATTCAATTTTCTTTTCTGCAGGAATTGCATTTTCATTTAAAATAGCAGCCGTCATAATAGTTTTAAAAGTTGATGCAGGAGGATAAGTCGCATTTACTGAACGATTAAGTAAGGGATTATTTTTTTCATTTATGAGTTTTGTATATTGAGAAGCAGCATCATCTCCAGAAAAAATATTTGAATCAAAATATGGATAAGAAACCATCGCAAGAATTTCGCCAGTTGTAGGTTTTAAAACAATAGCCGAACCAACTCTGCTACCTAAAGCCTTTTCTGCAAGAGTTTGAATTGTGCTATCTATTGTTAAAACAAGATTTTTTCCACTTTCTGGCGGAATAATAGTTGCTTCATTATTTAAAATACGATTATTTACATCAACTGTTCTAATAATACTTCCTTCTTTTCCCTGAAGAAGTTCATCGTATTGCTTTTCAATTCCAGTTTTTCCGATTACAGAATTCCTTGTATAACCTTTATTGTAAAGCATATTCAATTCTTCGCGAGTAATATCACCTACATATCCCAAAACGTGGCTTATAGAACCTGTTTCAACATAATTTCTGATAGGTTTATTTCTCCAGGAAACACCAGGAAGATCTGTAATATTTTCTGCAATGTTGCTGATTGTTTCAAAACTGACATTATTTTTTACTTCATAACTTATGAAAGATTTTTTTACATCAGCAGGAAGTTTTTTATCAATTTCATTTTTTGACATTCCCAAATATCCAGCCAACTTTGTAAGAACTGTATCAAAATGTTCATTTTCAATTTCGCCAGGAGTTATATCAACAGCAAACGAAGGATTATTTATAACCATTGGGAAAATAGCATTTCTGTCAAAAATTTCACCACGCTGAGCAGGAATTCTTGAAACAACCGTAGAAATTCTTTCTGATTGACTTCGATAATTTTGACCTTTTACAATTTGCAGGGAAAACAATCTGATTGCATAAAGTATAAAAGAAGAAACAATAATTATAAATAAAATTAAGAGTTTTCCATTTTTTTTCTGAAGATCTTCATTTTTTAAGTTATTAAAATCACTCATTAAATATTTGTCTCCGGCTTTAAAATCAATGATTTCTTAAATAAATTCAGAAACAT
>CAZDAY010000116.1:0-5615 GCA_964503435.1 uncultured Treponema sp. | reverse complement strand
ATATTAACATTAAAAAACAATTTTTATGTCAAAATTCTAGTTTTTTATAAACACTAAAAATGCACTTTAGCATTTCAAATCAATGCTTTGCAAAACTCAAAACATGAACAAAAATTTTTTTTCTTTAAGTTTTATATTTTTTATTTTCTCACTTCTTGCTTGCCAAAGTACAAATTTTAATGAAAAAAATTCTCAAAATAAACAAAATCATTTTGCTGACGGAACTGAAATAATCACTGTTGAAAATCAGTTTGAAAACCGCGACACAATTTTGCTCACGTTTGCCGGCGATTTAATGGCACATTCAAATGTTACCCGACCAAAAAGTTTTAAGGAAATTTACGAAGACGTAAAAGATTATTTTTCAAAAAGCGATTTTACTTTTGCAAATTTAGAAACGCCTATTTTAGAAACTGCAGATTATTCCACTTATCCAAATTTTAATGTAAAAGGCGAATATGTTGACGAAGCAATAAACGCTGGAATAAATGTATTTTGTCTTGCAAACAATCACACAAACGATCAAGGTTTACAGGGAATAAATTCAACCAGAAAATATTTTGAAGAAAAAATCAAATCAGCAGAAAATTCTTCCAGACAAATTTACGCTGCGGGAATCAAAGAAAAATCTTCCGCTCCACTCACCTATCAAATTTTAGAAAAAAAATCAGCAAACGGACAAACTTGGAAAATTTTATTTTTGTCAGTTACAGAAATTTTAAACCGAAACGATTATTCTTCTTACATTGATTTTGTGTGGCCAACCGAAAAATCACGAAATTTATTTTTAGAAAATCTGAAAAAACTTAAAGCAGAAATTTCTCCAGATTTATTTGTGCTGGGATTTCATTGCGGTGAAGCAGAATATATTAGAACAGTTCCTGAAAAACAAAAGGAATTTTATAATCAAATTGTAGAAAGCGGAGTTGATATTCTTTGGATAAATCACGCTCACGTTACAAAATCTTGGGAACTTTTACGCGACCAAACTGGAAAAATCAACAAGGCAATTTTTTACGGAATGGGTAACACAATTTCAGGTCAGCGTTCACTTCCTAATTTTGAAGATCCAAGTGATTTTTGGGATTACACAGGCGACAGTCTTATAGTTCAGTTGAGATTTGAAAAAACAGAAGATGGAATTCAAATTGTTCAGTCAAATCCACTTTTTATAACAACTTACATTACGCCAAAATATCACTACGTAATAAAAAAACTTGATGATAATTTTCTCGAAGAATTAAGACTCACAGGAAATATAAAATGGAATAAATATCTTAAAGAACGCAAAAAACTTATGGAAGAAATAAAATGTAACGTTATCTCAAACGATGATGAATTTATATATTAACAGAAGACTGCCTAAAAAGAATAAAAACCGGTGGTTGCAGTCATTCTGAATTTATTTCAGAATCTGTTTACTGACAACTGTTGAAAAATGTTCAGTATAAAAAAATAAAAAATATCAATATTTTAAGGAAAATTTATGTCAATAGATTACAAAAGTTTGCCAGTTTATCAGCAAAAAGAAAAAATTTTACAGGCACTAAGAGAAAATCAAGTTATTGTTGTGCAAAGTCCAACTGGCTCTGGAAAAACTACGCAACTTCCAGTCATTTTGCACGAAGCCGGATATTCACAAAGCGGAATAATCGCTGTAACACAGCCACGAAGAATTGCGGCATTAAGTGTGAGCGAATATATTTCTAAGCAACTCAAAACAAAGTATCCTGGACTTGTCGGTT
Organism: uncultured Treponema sp.; assembly: GCA_964503435.1. Taxonomy (GTDB): domain Bacteria; phylum Spirochaetota; class Spirochaetia; order Treponematales; family Treponemataceae; genus Treponema_D. The sequence goes on along the minus strand of CAZDAY010000116.1, from coordinate 3,870 downwards.
ATAAAATGCGCTTTGAAGATAAAACTGACGCCAGCACAAAAATCAAAATTATGACTGACGGAATTCTTTTGCAGGAAATGAAACTGGATCCCTGGATGTCAAAATATTCGGTTGTTATGGTTGACGAAGCGCACGAAAGAAGTTTAAACATTGATTTTGTTCTGGGACTTTTAAAACGTGTTCTTGCGCAAAGAAAAGATTTTAAAGTGATTGTAAGTTCAGCAACAATTAACGCAGAAATTTTCAGTAAATATTTTAATGATTGTCCAATCGTATCAATCGAAACGCAGGTTTTTCCAGTTGCCATGGTTTACGATCCGCCAGTAATAAAAGCCACAACAAATTCCGAAGAAGGAATTGAAGCGCTTATGTCTAAAATTGAACAAACAGTTGACCGTGTTTTAGACAACAAAGAAAATGGTGATATTTTAATTTTTTTACCAGGAGAAAAATCAATAAAAGATTGCATGTTAAAACTTTCAAGCGCAAGTTTTAAAAATAAAATTCATTTAATTCCGCTTTACGGTCGTCTGCCAAAAGAAGAACAGGAAAAAGTTTTTAGCAGCGCACCTTTTGGAAAGAAAAAAATTGTAATCAGCACAAACATTGCAGAAACTTCAATCACAATAAATGGAATTACAACAGTAATTGATTCTGGATTAGCAAAATTAAATTTTTACAGCCCAAAAACTTACACTTCAAGTTTAAACGAAACGGCGGTTAGCAAGGCAAGTTGCAATCAAAGACGTGGAAGAGCCGGCCGAACTTGCGAAGGAACCTGCTACAGACTTTATTCAAAAGTAGATTTTGATTCGCGAGCAGAATATACAACAGAAGAAATTTATCGCACAGATTTAAGCGAAGTTGTTTTAAGAATGGCTGAACTTGGAATTACTGATTTTGAAAAATTTGATTTTATTTCGCCACCAGGACACGAAGGTTTACTCGGAGCAGTAAAAACTTTAAATATGCTAAAGGCATTAGAAAGCGATGGCAGTTTAAGTTCAATCGGGAAACTTATGGTTGAATTTCCTTTGGAACCAAGAATCAGCAGAATAATTGTTGAAAGCATTTTAAAATATCCTGATGTTCTTGAAGAAGTTTTAATTTGCTGTTCATTTTTAAGTGCTCAGTCGCCATTTGTTTTGCCAGTTGGGCAGGAAATGGACGCACGTGCTGCTCATCACACATTCAGAGATATTCAAGGCGATTTTGTAAGTTACGTAAAACTTTTCAGAAAATATATGAATCAGTCTAACAAAGAAAAATTTTGTAAAGCAAATTTTCTTGATGAAAAAGTTATGGCTGAAATTTTAAACATCAAAATTCAACTTGAACAAATTATCAGTGAACGTCTTCAAATTCCTATTACAAGCGGCGGAAGCATGGACAATTATCTTTGCTGCATTGCGAGCGGAATGATTCAGTTTGTCTGTATTCGCGAAGGAAGAGAAACTTACAGAAGTTTAACTGCCGATCATATTTCTATTCATCCGGGCAGTTCAATGTTTAGAACAAATCCGCTTTATATTGTTGCAGGCGAAATTGTTAGAACAAGCAGAACTTTTGCTTCAAGCGTTTCTCCGCTAACAAAAAATCTTCTATCAAAAATTGATTCAAATCTTGAAAAGGAACTTGTACTTGTGCGCGGAAAAAAAGGCAGAAGTCTTACTGGAAATTACGAATATTCTGGCACAACTTTCCGTGATGAATTAAAAAAAGAAAAACAAAAGAAAAACAAATCTGACAAAAAAAATAAACAGTCTGATAAGAAAATAATTCTGGGCACAAAAGAATTTGAAATCGAAAAAATAAAAGGCAAAAATTTAGTAAAACTTCCATACAGAGAATTTATTTCTGCTGCAATGCTTGAAAAAGACGAAAATCATCTTGCACAACTGAGCACTTTAAAAGGAATTATTTTTATGGACAAATCATGGCGTCTTATGCAAGGCGAAAAACTTGAACTTATGATAAAACTTGCAAAAAACATAAATCTTGAGCCTTTAAAAGAAAATGCCTGGATAAAAAATATTAACATAAATGTTTTTGAAGATGATAATATAAAAAAACTTCTGGATTCTTTAAACACAATACTTCGTGTTACAGTCGCAAAAAGTTCCACAAAAGAGTATGGATTTGTGTGCCTTTACACAGACGGACGAGGAACTTATTGGTATAAAATTTCACGCGGAGTTGCAACAGCAATAAATAACAGTTTAAGTTCTCTGGAAAAACTTGTTGATGATTCTGAAAAACTTGACTTAAACTCTGAGCAAAAAGAAAAAATAAATCTTATTTATCGCCATTTAAATTCTCTTTATGAATGATTCTGGTGCTTAAAAAAAACGGTCATTACAAACTTGTGGCTGTTAACGGAACTTTACTTCGCGTCATCAATCGAAGATTTTTGTGCACTTGAAATTCCATCAAAATTTTCTTGCGACAAATCTTCTTCATCCAATTTATTTTTATATGCCGTAATAGAATTTACTTGCTCAAGAATTCGTTTTGCTTTTGCAGCATTAGCATTTGCTTTTTTTATTGGCTTTAATCTTATGCTTCGTCTTTCTTCTTCGGACTTTGCATTTTTTAAAGCTTCGTCACGTTCTTCTTTTGACTTTTGCTCTTCATCAACTTCGCTCGCCAGACTTTCAATTTTTGGTCTTAAAGATTCGTATTTGCCCTTTGCCCAAATATCAAGTCCGGTTCCTTGCGTTGAAACATCTTTTGAATCAAGATAAAAAGCACAAATCTCTTCAAATTCCGCTCGCCCATATTTTGCAAATTCCTTGCCCAGCGAATAACGCAAATTTTTTTTCAAATCACTTTTTAAAGAATCTTTTGCAAGGTCAATAATTTCATTTGTTCCAGCGTGATTGTATTCCAAAAGACAAGATGCAATTTTTGATTTTGTATTGTCTGCAATTTTTGAATCTTTTAAAAGGCTGATTAAATATTTATTTCCTTCTTCATCATTTAAAAATGCGAGCGTTTCATAAGATTTTTCTTTTACTGATTTTTGCTCATTTTTATCTTTACAGCGATAAATTAAATAAGGAACAGCAGTTTTTAAATTCTTTTCTTTTACAGCGTTAATTGCTTCAAGCCGAACTTTATACTGACTGTCGCGCAAAGCTTGAATTATAAGTTCATCAGATTTTTCATCATCAAAATAACTTAAACCTTTTATAACGTAAACCCGAAAATTTGAATCCTCGCTTTCAAAAAGTTCAATTAAAATATCTTCGGATTCTTCTTTTTTCATTGCACCAATCGCTTCGGCAGCGTACATTCTTACATAAGAATTTTCATCTTCATCTTGTACAATTTCTACTAATTTATCCCATGTTTCAAGCGCTTTAATTTTTCCAAGAACTTTCATCAAAGACTGACGCTGAGCAGTTGACAAATCATCTCTGTCCAAAAAATCCGCTAAAAAAAGTGCTTCATCTTTTGCTCCAAGTTCGCCCAAAGCTTGAAGTGCACCAGTAAAATAATTTTCATCTTCCTTGTCAATTAAATCTACAAGTCCCGGCAACGCCTCTTGAATTTTTGATTCACTCACATATTTTAAACAAGCATTTACCGTATCTTTTTTTTCATCATAAGGATCGTTTATAATTTGGCAAGCGTAATTTCCCAAACAAGGATCTTTTAGTTTTGTAAAATACGCTAAAATTTTATTTCGAATATTAGAACTTTTTGTTGTGTAAAAAAGACTGTAAATTGATTCAACAAAGCGCAGGTCATCATTTTTTGTAAGTTCATCAATCAATTCGCTGATTTCATCTTCAAGACCAAATTTAAAAGTTTCATTACATTTTTTTAAATATTCATCGCTGGAATTTTCTTCATTAAGTTCCAGAT
>CAZDAY010000115.1:0-5670 GCA_964503435.1 uncultured Treponema sp. | reverse complement strand
ATCTTGAAGTTGTAAATGAAGAAATTGATAATTTAAATAAAATTGTTTTAGATTTTCTTTTTGCTGTAAAACCTGTTCATGCAAAACTTGAACTTTTAAATCCTGAAAAAATTATTGAAAAAACAATAGAATTTTATAAATCAGAATTTGAATCAAATGGAGTAAAACTGATTTCTCAACTTTCTGGCGAAAAAACAAATCTTCTGCTTGACGATAAACTTTTCAGGGAAATCCTAGTAAATCTTTTACAAAACGCTTTGTCGGCAATTCAATCAAAAAATAATTTAAAAACTGAAGAAAAAAAAGGTGAAATTGTCATTCACTCAGAATTTAAAAACGACAATTATATTCTTTCGATTGCTGATAATGGCTGCGGCATGAACAGGGAAACTTGTGCGCGAGTTTTTGAACCTTACTACACAACAAAAGCAAATGGAACCGGGCTTGGCTTAACTACGGTTTACAAAATTATAAAAGATTTTCATGGCGACATAAATGTTACTTCGGAAGTAAATGTTGGAACAATTTTTACAATTCAACTTCCAGTTCCGCAAGAAAAAACTATGATGATTGAATCTGATTTAGGGCATTCCGAAAGACTTGAAGTTTAGTTTTTTTTGAGAAGTGGTAAGTTTTGCTTACTTGCGAGTTTTAAGCCTTGAAATTAAAAGTCTTAAAACCTTGCTTTAGCAAAAATTTCTTTGGAGCACAAAAATGAAATTTACGCTTTTAATAATTGATGATGAAAAAAATATTCGTGAAGGTCTGGCTGCATATTTTGAGCAGGAAGATTATATTGTAAAACTTGCGTCCAGTGGAGAAGAAGGACTTTCTCTAATTGAAAAAGGCGATATTGATCTTGTAATTACTGATTTGCGGATGAACGGAATTTCTGGCGAACAGGTTCTTCAAAAAGTTACGGCTGAAACTCCCGGCATTCCGGTTATTATTTTGACCGGACATGGAAGAATTGATAGCGCAGTTGATGCAATGCGGCATGGTGCCTATGATTTTTTAACAAAACCTTTGAATCTTGATCAGCTTGAAATGATTGTAAAACGTGCTCTTGAAAACCGCGAAATTACTTTACAACATCAGGAATTAAAAAAAGAAGTCGAAGATAATCATGTTTTAAAGGAGATGATTGGAAAGTCTCCTGCAATGCTTAAAATTCAGGAAATTATAAAAAAAGCGGCTGCGTCTAAGGCAAATGTTTTGATTACCGGTGAAAGTGGCGTTGGAAAAGAAGTTGTTGCAAAGGCGATTCATGGACTTTCTGCCAGAAAAAACAAGGCAATGATAAATGTTCACTGTGCGGCCTTAAGTGAAACCCTGCTGGAAAGTGAATTGTTCGGCCATGAAAAGGGCGCTTACACAAATGCAGATTCTATGGTAAAAGGGCGTTTTGAACTTGCAAACGGAAGTTCTATTTTTTTAGATGAAATTGGTGAAATAAATCAAAATGTTCAAATAAAAATTTTGAGGGTCCTTGCTGAAAAAAAATTTGAAAGAGTAGGTGGAACGCAAACTATAGAAGTTGATGTCCGTTTTATTGCTGCTACAAATCGCAATCTCGAAGAAGAAGTTGCTGCTGGAAAATTTCGTGAAGATTTATATTACAGATTGAATGTTGTGCATATTCATGTTCCGCCGTTAAGAGAGCGCAAAGAAGACATTCCTCTACTAATTCAGCACTTTCTTGACGAATTTAATACAGAAAATGATAAGCATATTAAAGGAATTGATTCTCATGCAAAAACTGCAATGTATAATTACAGTTGGCCAGGAAATATTCGGGAACTCAGAAATTGTATAGAAAGTGCGGTTGTTATGAGTTCTGGAGATGAAATTAAAATTGAAGATTTGCCTCCAGCCGTTGCAAAAAGTTCTAATGTAAATTCTATTTTGGTTCCGTCTGGAATAAGTCTTGAAGAAGCAGAAAAACTGATTATTTTACAGAATCTTGCTTTAAATCGTAATAATAAAAGTAAAACTGCTGATATTTTAAAAATCGGGCGAAAAACTTTACAAAGAAAACTTCAGGAATATGGTCAGGAAGAGCAGGAAGAACTTGCCGAAGATTCAGGAGAAAATAAATCTGATGTCAACAATGTATGAAAAACTTGCTGATCTCTTAAATAAAACTCTAAAAGATGGAAGTGTAAAATTTATACATGTTCCGCCAGAAGATGAAAAGGAAAATGTTCAAAACGAATCTGCTGATAAAAATTTTTCTAGTAATCAATCTGAAAACAGCCAATCAGCAAATCATAAAACTTCTAAAAATCAAACTGTAAACAATAAAAGCACACAAAACGGAACTTCACACAAGCAAACTGCGACTAATACAAATAATCAAACTGAGAATAATCAATCATCACAAATCAGAAACTCAAATAACAAAACTTCTGTCAACCAAACTGAAGAAGAGCGAAAAAAAATTCTTTTTGAAAATCAGTTTCTGTCATTAAGCGATAAAGAAAAATTTGCACTTAAAGTTCTGGCGCTGGAACTTCCTTTTGACAATGAAAGTTTAAAGCAGGCGTATAAAGAAAAATTAAAATATTATCATCCTGATCATTGGAATAAAAATGATGTATTAAAAAACATAGCACACAAAAAAACTCAGGAAATTATAAATGCAAACGAAATACTTTGTGAATATTTAAAAAGGCACGAATCTTTAAGTTAAAATAAATTTTAAAACTTAAAAAATCATGCCTTTGAAAGTAAAAATTTTTGATTTTAATAAATTTTTAAATTACAGTTCCGTCTGGAATAATAGCACCCTTACGAATTACTATAATTCCGTCAGCACTGTAGAACATTCCATGGTCTCCATCTTCATATTTTTTGCCGTTGATATTTATGCAACAATTTTCACCAATGCGTGCGTTTTTATCAATAATTGCTCTGTTGATTTTACAATTTTTTCCAATTCCAATGTTAGGAATTTTTCGCTTTTTATTGTCTTCTTTAGATTCTGCATTTTCGTAATAGTCAGCACCCATCATAATTACACCTTCCAAATCTGTGCCTTCATTTATGAAAGAACGAACACCAATTACTGAATGTTGAATGCGAGCATCTGTAATTATACAACCTTCACTTGCAAGACTTGCTGTCATTGTAGCATTGTTGATTTTGCTTGGAGGAAGATTTCTCATGTGCGTATAAATAGGGCTGTCTTCGTCGTAGAAATTAAAATTAGGAATTGGATTTGTAAGATCAATAGTTGCATCATAAAACGAACGGATTGTTCCAATGTCTTCCCAATAACCATTAAAAATATAACTTGTGACTTTTTTTGTTTTTATGGCACCAGGAATAATTTCTTTACCAAAATCATTAAAATCATTGTCGAGCATTTCTTCCATTGTTTCTGCGTTGAAAATGTAAATGCCCATTGAAGCCAAATATTCCAAATTTGCTGGCAAATCACCACGCGAATTTTCAGGAATTTTCCAGTCAGAAATATCAAGGTCTGGCGCTGGTTTTTCCATAAAGGCCTTAATATTATTTTTTTTGTCAAGTTGCATAATTCCAAAGCCTGTTGCATCCTGACGGTTTACCGCTTTTGCAGCAATAGAAATATCTGCACCACTTTCAATGTGTTTGTTAAAGAAATCCCGAAGATCCATTCTGTAAAGCTGGTCACCAGAAAGAATTATGTAATGTGTTGGATTTTGTCTTCTAAAGTGAGTAAAATTTTTTCTAACAGCGTCGGCCGTTCCTTCATACCAGCCAGAATGTTCAAGTGTTTGTTCCGCAGCCAAAATTTCAACAAAACCATGACTAAAGCGATCAAAATTGTATGAATTTATAATGTGAAGATGCAAGGAAGCAGAATTGAATTGCGTTAAAAGATAAATTTTTTTAAATCCGCTGTTTATACAGTTTGAAACAGGAATATCTACAATTCGATATTTTCCTCCAAAAGGAACCGCTGGTTTACTTCGTTCTTTTGTAAGTGGATAAAGTCTTGTTCCTTTTCCACCTCCAAGTATAATTGCAAGAACTCTTGGATTTGAGTTATTGATAGATGACATTTCGTAAGACCTCCAGTAAGTATGTTACCAAAATCAAGAAAAACAAACTTATTGACTTGAATTTGATTTATAAGAACTTTATTTTTTTAGCCCTAATTTTTACTTTCTTGTTTTTATAAAATTTTGTCATTTCGAACTCGATTCGGAATCTGTAATGTCAGAATTCGTCAAATACTGATGCTGAAACAAGTTCAGTATGACGAATTTTCAAATTGTAGAAAGTCAATATCTGAACTATTACATTTATTATAAATCCACTTATTTCATTTTGCAACTTTATAAATCTTAAAATATTTTTTTATTTTATGCCGAGGAAGTTTTTTTTAGAAGCGAAAGAAATTCTTTTGCCGGCATTGGTTTTGCGTAATAAAATCCTTGTGCAATATCACAGCCAACTTTTTTTAATAAATCAGATTGAATTTTTGTTTCAACGCCTTCTGCAACAGTTATAATTTTTAATTTTTTAGCCATTTCAATTACAGAACTGATGATTATATTTTCTTTGTCATTTGTAGGAACGTTTAAGAGAAATTCTTTATCAATTTTTATTATGTCAGCAGGCAAATCTTTTAAAAGATTTAATGAAGAATATCCAGAACCAAAATCATCTACAGAAATTGCAAAACCTTCTCTTTTTATATCATTCATAACTTTTACAAGTTTTTTCTGATTATCAAACATTACGCTTTCTGTAAGTTCAACTTCAATCTGGCTGGTTTTTATATTAAATTTTTGTGCAATTTCTTTAAGTTCTTTTATTAAATTTGGATTATAAAGGTGATGCCTTGAAAGATTAAAAGAAATTGTAATTTGAGTAAAATCATCTTTTTGAGAACAAATTGAATTTAATTTTGACAGAAAATTGCAAACATCACCAAAAACATATTTGTCAACTTTTTCAATAAAACCGTTAAGTTCAAACAGCGGAATAAATTTTCCCGGCAAAAGAAATCCTTTTTCTGGATTATTCCAGCGGACAAGTGCTTCGGCGCCAACAATTTTTTCATCAGAAAAGCGGAATTTTGGTTGATAATAAACTTCAAATTCTTTATTTTCGATTGCCTTGTTCATAGAAAGCGTTAAATAGCGATTCCATTCGTTTTGGCTGTTCATATCTTTTGTATATTCAATTACTCTGTGGGTTGAAAAATCATTGCGTTTCATTTTTTGCGCAAGATTTGCTTTGTTTATCATATTTTCAATGTTTTCTTTTTGATTTTCAATATAATAAACGCTCGATGTAAAAGTAAGTTCAAAGTGTTCAGGTAAAATATTTTCGATTTTTAAATTTGTTTCTGTAAGTTTATAAACACGGTCTTCAATCAGCCAGATAAATGTTGGATTTTTTAACAGAAAAATAAAGTTATCTGCATAATAACGGCAAACTAATTCTTCATTATTACATTCCTGTTTAAATTTTTTTGAAATTTCATAAAGAAGCTGATTTGCTTTTGCGACTCCGGAACTTTCATTTATAAAACTAAAATTGTCGACATTTAGCGAAAGAATAATATATTCATAGCTTTTTGCTTTAGATAAAAGTCGTTTTGCACCTTTTTCAAATTTATTGTAAGAAGGTAATTTTGAAATTGAATCATATTTTGACGAAAGTGAACTGTAA